>DASZUZ010000487.1:0-10541 GCA_035547415.1 Bryobacteraceae bacterium
TGAATCTGGTGATCAACGCGGCCGAAGCCATTGGCCAGCAGGGCGGCGTGGTGCGGGTCTCAACCCGAATGGAACACCTGGCGCAAAACACCACGGGGTTCTACCCCGCCGAGGAACTGCCCGCCGGCGATTACGTCGTGATGGAAGTTCAGGACGACGGGCATGGCATGACGGAAGCGACGCGGGCCCGCATTTTCGATCCGTTCTTTACGACCAAGTTCACGGGACGCGGGCTGGGTCTTGCCGCGGCCCTCGGCATCGTGCGCGGTCACCGCGGCGGAATCAGCGTGGACAGCGCACCCGGCGCGGGCACCACATTCCGCATTTATCTGCCGACAGGCGAAATGGACGGAGTTGCCGCGCCGGATGACGAAGATCGCGCTATTGAGTTGAGCGGCGACGGGACCGTTCTGGTAGTGGACGACGAGCCAATCGTTCGCAACGTCGCGCGCGTCTGTCTGGAACGGTATGGATATCGCGTCGTCCCCGCGGAGGACGGTCAGCAGGCAATCGGTTTGTTCGCGGCGGATCCGCAGTCGTTTTCCCTGGTGTTGCTGGACATGGCAATGCCCGGCATGGGCGGCGCGGAGACTCTGAAACACCTGCGCGCGCTGCGACCGGACGTGACAGTGATTGCGTCGAGCGGATACAGCGAGATGGAAGCGACGGAACGGTTCGGGGAAGGTCTGGCGGGTTTTCTACAGAAACCGTATACGGCGAAACAACTGGCGGCGAAGGTGCTGGCTGTGTCGCAGGGAAGGCCGGCGAAGATCCACGTGTCGGAACGCCAGTAAGCCGCGTTTGGTTGAGACTGAGGCGGAGATTGCCGGGTCGACTGGCTATCTTCGTCTCGCCCGATGTGCAGGCATGAACGCCTGCACATCGGCGACAGTCGATGTTTACTTAACGGGTCGCGGTGCGCCGGCGACGTGCGCCGGGCCTGCCGCTGAAGCGCCGGGGCTGGCGCGCAGGCATCTCGATGACCCTCGGCGATTCACGCCGCTCTTCCCGGAGAACGGTGGCCTCCATACCGGCGGGAACTTCGCGTTGCGTCATCCGAACGCCCAAGGCTCGCTCGATTCGCCGGATCTCGCTGCGCTCGGGTTTCCCGATGAACGTCGAGGCGGTGCCTCGCGCGCCCGCCCGACCGGTCCGCCCGGCGCGGTGGATGAAATCCTCCGGAGCCTGCGGCAGATCGTAGTTCACGACGTGAGCGATATTGTCCACGTGAATACCACGGGCAGCCACGTCCGTCGCGACCAGCACGCGATAATCACCGTCCTTAAAGCCGTTGAGCGCCTGATTGCGCTGACCCTGCGTACGGTCACCGTGAATGCGGGCCGCCTTGACGCCCGACCGGTTCAGGTTCTTCGCGAGTCGCTCGGTTCCATGTTTCGTCCGCGAGAAGACCAGAAACGCGCCCTGCTCCTCGCGCAGCAGATGATTCAGCAGGTCAAGCTTGCGGTCCGATTCCACTTCGTAGTAGTGCAGATTGACCTGTTCCGCCGGTCTGGTGACCGCCCCGATGGCCACACGCACGGGATTACGCACATAGCTGTTGATGAGGTGCGCCACGGATTTTTCGATCGTGGCGGAGAACAGAAGCGTCTGCCGTGTTTCCGGCAAGGTCTTGAGGATAGCCCGAATCGAAGGCAGAAAGCCCATGTCGAGCATACGGTCGGCTTCATCCAGCACGATGCAGCGCGTGTTGCGCAGATCCACCAGGCCGCGCTGCAGGTAATCGCAGAGCCGGCCGGGAGTCGCCACAATGACGTGAGCGCCGGCGCGGATGGCCTTGAGTTGCGGTCCTTCGGACATGCCGCCGACAACGACCGCTGTCTGGATGCCGGTGCCGGGAGTCAGTTTCGCGAAACTTTCGTTGATCTGGAGAGCCAGTTCGCGCGTCGGGCTCAGGATGACGGCTTTGATGCCCGGTCCGGGCTTGTTTGCCACGAGAGATTGCAGTACCGGCAGCGCAAACCCCAGCGTCTTGCCGGTTCCGGTTTGCGCGGTGGCGACGACATCCTGTCCCGCCAGTGCCGGAGGAATCGCCTTTGCCTGGACAGGCGTAGGCGTGACGAATCCGTGCTTCGCCAGGTTGTTCCGCAAGGCGGAGCACAGTTCAAGTTCAGAAAAATTGTTCATTCAGTGTGTTTTGTCGATTGAAAGGTATATCGGTGCGGCCGCCGTGAGGCGGCCGCGGAGTGGAAGGAGGTCAGGAGTTCCGGATCTGCTCGGTGGCGGAATCCGCGCTTTCGTCGCTTGCTTCGTGCTGATCCTGTTCGGCGGGTTCGCCTTCGGCCGACTCGGGTTCCCCTTCGGCCGATTCGGGTTCCCGAATTCCCAGCTTGCGCTGCAAACGCCGGGCGCGCTTTTCTTCCTGCTTTTCTTTCCGTTGCTGTTCTTTTTGCCGCTTCTGAAACGATTGCGGACCGCGTCCAGCCATTATTTCCTCCTGTAAGAGTAAGGGCCGAGGCCATTCCACATGGCGGCCCTGGCTTTTGATCCTGCCGGCCGATGCTGCGTCAAAAAGCGCTGCGGGTCAGATGGAAGAGCGGCGCGTACAACGCGCTGGTCAACGATAGAGAGGCGGGCGAAGACACTTTCAGAATACCACCGATGCGCCGCTTCTCCAAGAGAGGGTCGCGCGACGCCCCGGTCCCGTCCGGGACGGTTGACGATGGCCAGTAACCCTCCGTACAATGAATCTGAGGTAGCCGTATGTATATCCCGCAAAGCTTTCAGACTGCTGGTCCGTTCAATCTGGGTCCGGGCGAACTGGTGATGATCCTGGCGGTTGCGGTTCTTCTCTTCGGCGGAAAGAAAATTCCCGAGGTCGCGAAAGGCATCGGGGAAGGTATCAAGAACTTCAAGCACGCAATGAAGGAAGAAGAGCAGCAGCCTACCGTCGAAACCAAGAAGCAGGCGTAAGCTTCACACGCCGCCAGCAAGACCGGCGGCAAAACGGCTTCGGAAAGATCTAAAAACAAACCCCGCAACAGCCTCTCCGGCGATTGCGGGGTTTTTACTTTCCTGCCTCGTTATTAAGCCTTCGGCTTTTTGGGCGGCACGATCGCGTCCTTCGCCGCTTTCGCGACGCGGAACTTGACCACCTTCTTGGCCGGGATCTTGATGGATTCGCCGGTCGCCGGATTGCGTCCCATACGGGCTTTGCGATCGACGCGAACCAGTCTGCCGATGCCCGGCAAAACGAAGACCCCGTTCTTTTTGACTTCGCTCACCGCCAGGCTGGACAAGTGATCCAGCACCGCGCGAGCCTGCTTATTCGAAACCTCGCCTGCCGTGGCAAGCGAGCGCACCAACGCGGTCTGCGTCATTCTCTGAGTGGCCATTCAACCTCCTGTTGCTTATTTGCGTGAACCGTGGACGTTCGGGAACCCTGTATTTAAAGGACTCGGAAGCATGCTACCGGCTCACGAATCGTTACAATCATACGGAACACGTGAAACAAAGTAAAGCGAAAATGTCGTGACTGAGCCCGGTTTTCGCCGTTTTTCCTCAGTTTTTTGCATTGCGCTCGCTCCGGGCGCCGTAAATACAGGGTTCCGAAGCCCCGTGCGCCGATCGGGCGTCCAGTAGACTGGTAGATTCATGCCATTCGAAGAAGTTGTCGAAGCCGAAGGCCACCTGATCGACTCCCACGTGATGGAGCAGATCTTCGACAAGGTGGTCGAGTCCAACGGCCGTTTTGAAGTCGAACAGTTTCGCATCGGGCGGACCAACAGCGATCCCTCTTACCTGCGACTGAAGCTGGAAACGCCGACGAAGCAGGAGATGGAGCACCTTGTCGCGCAGATCCTGCCAATCGGGTGCTCGCTGGTGGAAACCGGCAACGCGGAACTGAAAGCAGTGGAGCGCGACCGTTGCGCTCCGGAAGACTTCTATTCCACCAGCAATCACCGCACGTCCGTGAGGATCGCCGGCGAGTGGGTCGAGGTGCAGAATCAGCGCATGGACGCCATGATCGTCGTTCGTGGAAACGAGGCATGGTGCCGCCGCCTGCGCGATCTCAAAGCGGGCGACATGGTCGTGGTGGGAATGCGCGGCATTCGCGTCGCCCCGGAATCGAAAGAGCGCGATCGTCTCGCGTTTGCCTTCATGTCGAACGAGATCTCGTCGGAGCGGCAGGTGGAGACGGCCGTCCGGCAGACCGCTGCCCTGGCGCGGCAGGCGAAAGAACAGGGAAAGAGGATCATTGTGGTGGCCGGCCCCGTCGTGGTTCATACGGGCGGCGTGTCCGGGCTTTCGAAGCTCATCCGCGACGGGTGGGTTAGCGGTTTGCTGAGCGGAAACGCTCTGGGCGTGCACGATATCGAAGCGGCGCTCTTCGGAACGTCGCTCGGAGTACGGCTCGAGGACGGCCGCCAGGCCGAGCACGGGCATCGCAATCACATGCGCGCCATCAATGCCATGTATCACGCCAGCGGCATCCGGGGCGCGGTGGAAAGCGGCCGGCTGAAATCCGGCATCATGTACGAATGCGTGCGCCAGAACTTGCCATTCGTGCTCGCCGGCAGCCTGCGCGACGACGGACCTCTGCCCGAAACCATTACCGACATGAACGCCGCCCAGGACGCTTATGCCGCTGTCCTGAAGCCCGCCGGCCTGGTGATCTGCCTCGGCTCGATGCTGCACTCGATCGCGACCGGCAACATGCTTCCAAGCTGGGTTCGAGTGGTGTGCGTGGACATCAACCCGGCAGTCGCCACCAAGGTCAGCGACCGGGGTACCGGCCAGGCGGTCGGCGTGGTCGCCGATGTGGGTATGTTCCTCGACCTGCTTTCGCGGGAACTGGCGGAGAAGAAATGAAGCGCGGTTACACGGATGAACACGCGGCGGCGGGCATCGATGCGAAGCTGCCGGAAATCGAAACCTGGCCCAACCAGTTTGCGGGCTACGAGATTGAAATCGACATTCCCGAATTTACTTCGGTGTGCCCGAAAACAGGGCTGCCGGACTTCGGCGTCATTACCGTCCGCTACGTGCCGGACAAGCTCTGCCTCGAACTGAAATCGTTCAAGATGTACACGCTGGCGTATCGCGATCTCGGCATCTTCCAGGAAAACGTGGTGAATTGTTTCCTTCGCGACATCGTGAAGGCATGCAATCCGGTGAGTCTGACCGTCACCGGCGAGTTTGCGCCTCGTGGCGGCCTCGGTTCACGCATGGTCGCGCGCTGGGAGAAGAAGAAGCGTGGCCGCTGACGACGAGAAAATCGCTGAACTGAGCGCGATCATACAGGCCGTCCGCGATCGCGTGCGGGCGCGCTATCCGCAAGCGGGCGATGGAGCGCCGGCCCACGGCGAGGGAGGCATTCAGATTCCCATCGCCGATCTCATGCCGGTGGTTCACGCCCGCGATGCCGCGCAGGCGAAGATCGCCGCGATCGGCAGCGTGAATCCGCGCGCCGGCGGTCCATTGAATCAACTGATCCAGTTTGTGAAGAGGAGCATCGCGCGCTCTTTGCAATGGTTCGTGCGCGATCAGGTTACTTTCAATCGCGAGACGATCTCCGCGATCGAGGCGTTGATCGAAGCGCTGAATGAGCATAACCGCATTCTGGTCTCGCTGGCCGCTCAGACAAACGAGCGTCTGGCGGCGATGCAGCCGCTTCCGGGTCAGATGGACGACATGCGGAAACACTGGACCGGCTGGACCGCCGAGTGGGAGCGAAAACTGGCCGCGAACGAGATCCAGTTCCTGCGCAATACGGCGGACCTGCAGGGCGCTTTCCAGCACCGGGTGACGCAGATCGAATCCAGCTTCCGCGACATGGTCAAATCGCAGCACGCCAATTATCTCGGCGCGCTCGACCGCGCGACGATGGACATCCAGAAGCGGCTGTGGGACGACCTCGAAAAGATTCGGAGCGATTACGAGCGGCTCATCCATCAGGAGTTGCGCCTCGTTCGGCAGCGTGCATTCCTCGCGCAGCCGCCCGCCGCGATGCCACCAGCGGCTGCGGCGCAGCCCGGACTGGCTTCCAGTTTCGACTACGCCCGGTTTGCCGAGCGCTTCCGCGGCTCGGAAGCGCACGTCCGCCAGGGGCAGGAGTTCTACAAACCGTTCTTCGCGGGCTGCACGAACGTGCTCGATATCGGCTGCGGCCGCGGCGAATTTCTCGAAGGCATGCGGGAACAGGGCATTCCCGCGCGCGGGATCGATCTCGACGAAGAGTCCGTCGCGCTGTGCCGCCACAAAGGCCTGGCCGCGGAAAAAGCAGACTTGTTCGAATATCTGGCCAGTCAGCCGGACGGTGAATTCGACGGCATCTTCAGCGCGCAGGTCGTGGAACACATTGCGCCGGAGAGGTTACCGGAAATGATGCGGCTCTGCGCCGCCAGCCTGCGGCGCGGCGGCGTACTCGCGATCGAAACGCCGAATCCGGAATGCCTCGCCATTTTCGCGACGCACTTTTATCTCGATCCCACCCACACGCGTCCCGTGCCCCATCCTCTACTGGCCTTCTGCATGGAGGAAGCAGGGTTCGGATCGATCGAGGTTCACCGTCTTTCACCAGCGGTGGAATCGATGCCGGAGGTTGCGGAACTGCCGCCGAACTTCCGCAAAAAATTCTTCGGTGAACTCGACTACACAATTATCGCGAGAAGGTTGTAGAATAGAACTTGGCGCTCGATAGCGCCGCCTTCTCCCTCCTTCTGGGACGTCGTCTAACGGTAAGACTGCAGACTCTGGATCTGCGTATCGGGGTTCGAATCCCTGCGTCCCAGCCAAATATTTCAATTCGTCGAAACTCTACGCAGCAGCCGCTGGCCTGAGCACTTCGGCCGCATCGCGCCTGCCCAGATCCACCCACCGCTCGATGTTTTCGCGTTTCCAGAACACCGCATCGTTCACGTTGCCCAGCGGTTCGGAGGGCGTAATCACGGTCAGTTCCAGATCCTCCGGAAACCGTCGCGCGGGTCTGAACAATCGGGCAAGGTTCGTTCCAGCGCGCAACCACCAGAGCCCCACATCCGGCAGCGAATCGATCGCGATAATCCTCGTGGCGCCCATCTCCACCGCGCCCCGGAGGGGAAGTTTTTCGAACAAACCCCCATCGAGAAAACGGCGTCCTTCAATAGAAACAGACGGAAGGAACAGCGGGATCGAACACGTTGCCTGCAGGTGCGCGCCGGTAATCGCGGGATATTCCACGAGCCGTGTTCGCATCCACGGCAACTCGACCACCGTGAGCGCGAACGGCATCCGCGGCTTGAATTCGGCGACGATCTCTTCCGCTGCCGCGCGCAGCGGAGCGGGATCGAACCAGCCATTGCGCCAGCCCGCGTTCGGAAACAACCGGAGGGTCTCGCCTGTTCGCGGGTCCAGCCATCGATCGATAAGCGCTTCCGGCGAGCAACCCGAGGCGATCGGCCATCCGTTCAGCGCGCCGACCGAAGCGCCCACGACGATATCCGGCTGCAACCGCTCCGCAATGGCCTTCCACGCGCCTGCCTGATAGGCGCCGAACATCCCCCCTGCCGACAGTACCAGCGCGGTTTTCCGGTCCCCCATCTCTCTGATTCGATTATCAGATAAGAATCCGGGTCGGATATCTTAGAGAGAGTGGATTTCCGGGCTTCCGATTACGGTAATGACGTAGCGCGTATCCTCGCGCTCGATGGCGGCGGCGCGCGGCCGATGGCGCTGGCTCCCTCCGGTTGCGTCTCCTCTGAAGCGCGAGCCGCGCTGAAGAAGTGGACGGCACGCGAGCTTTTCCCCCATGCCTTTTCGCCGGAAGGCGCGCTCAGCGGGCTTTATCTCTACTTCTCGTGCCTCGATGAGGCGCATTCCATTGCGCAGGATCTCGCCACTTCCGAAGGCAGCTTCTGGCACGGCATCATGCACCGCCAGGAACCCGATCCAGGCAATGCCGCCTACTGGTTCCGCCGCGTCGGGAAGCACCCGGTCTTCCCTGCCCTGCATGACGAAGCGCACCGCATTCGCTTCGATACGGGCCGGGAATGGGATCCCTTCGAATTTATCGAATTCTGTGAAGCATCGCGAGCCCGTCCGGGCTCGGAGGAAGAACGCATCGCCATGCACGTGCAGCTTTCGGAATGGCAACTGCTGTTCGACTATTGCGCCAGGGAGAAAACACGTTGAGCGAAGTTCGCGCCGCCGTACTTGAAGCATTCGAAAAGCCTCTCGAGATCCGATCCTTTCCCGACCCCGGCGATCCCGGTCCCGGCGAAGCCCTCGTCGGCGTCGACATCGCGGGCATCTGCGGAACCGATGTGCATCTCTGGCTCGGACAGCTTGCCATTCCGCTGCCGAATATCCTGGGACACGAATCGGCCGGACGCATCGAGAAACTTGGCGCGGGGCTCGATAAAGACTGGCGCGGCGAACCTCTCCGCATCGGTGACCGCGTCACCTGGGCGAGTTCCATCGCCTGCGGCGAATGCTTTTATTGCCGCGTGAAACGCCAGCCGACGCGCTGCCTCACGCGCAAGGCGTATGGCATTTCTTACCGGGCGTCGGAAGCGCCGCACCTTCGCGGCGGTTATGCCGAGAAGATCCTGCTGCGCGCGGGATCGGCGATCTTTCGAATCCCGGACAGCGTCCCGAGCGAATCGCTGATCGGGGCCGGGTGCGCGCTCACTACCGCGATCCACGCTTCCGAACGCGCTCCGCTCGAGTGGGGCGACACTGTGGTTGTCCAGGGAACGGGCCCCGTCGGGCTTGCCGCCATTGCAGTCGCGCGCGTCGCCGGAGCCGGGAAGCTGGTCGCCATCGGCGGCCCGAAACACCGCCTTGAACTCGCTCGGGAGTTCGGAGCCGACGTCACGATCGACATCGCGGACCTTCCCACCGTCGAAGAACGCCGTACCGCTGTCTTCGAAGCGCTGGGTCCTTATGGCGCCGATCAGGTCATCGAGTGCGTGGGCTATCCGGACGCGGTCAACGAAGGGATTCTCCTCTGCCGTGACGGGGGCCAGTTCGTCGTCCTCGGGCAATATGCCGACGCGGGGAACATCTCGTTCAACCCGCACACCATCACCCGCAAACAGCTTCGCGTGATCGGTTCCTGGGGCTTCGAACCCCGGCATGTGGACCGCGCGATTCGTTTACTGGAGCGCGACAGCGCCCTTCGCGAGAAATTCGCTCGCGGCATCACGCACCGCTTTCCTCTCGCGCAGGCCGATGAGGCCTTACAGACAGCCCGCCGCCTGCTGGGCGGGAAAACGGTGATTCTACCGGGAACGGAAGCAATTTGAAGAGAACGCTGCTGCTGTTGCTTTTGCCCGTGGCGGCTCTGCTCATCTGGGTATTCCAGAAGAAATCCGAAGCGCCCCGCGTGCCGTTCGCAAAAACTGTTCGCGAGACGATTTCGAACACGCTCTCCACCAACGGCAAGGTCGAGCCGATCGAATACCAGGAGATTCACGCGTCCGCTCCGGGTCTGGTGCAGCGGGTCCTTGTCCGGCAGGGTGACACGGTGCAGAAGGATCAGGCGATTGTCGAACTTGCACAGCCCGGCCTCGATCAAGACTTGCGGGCAGCCGAAGCCAGAGTGGCGCAGGCCCGCGCCGAGTTGGAGGCCCTTCGCGCGGGAGGCCGGCCGTCAGACCGCGCCGAAATCGAAGGCAACATCAACCGCCTCAAAGCTCAACGGGAAGCGGCTCAGCGCAATCTCACCTCGACCGAACGTCTGGTGCAGGCCAACGCTGCCACGCGCTACGAACTCGACCAGGCGCGCCAGTCGCTGAACGACCTGGAGGTGCAGATTCAGTCGCTCTCCACGCGCCTGACGTCGCTGGTGGGCCGCGCGGATCTGCAAAGCGCGCAGGCGCGCGTACGCGAGGCGGAGGCCAACGTGGATTCTGTCAAAGCCCACATCGGTCAGAACATCATCCAGGCCCCGCTTGCGGGGATCGTTTACGATCTGCCCGCGCGGGCGGGCGCTTATCTGAATGCCGGCAGTCCGGTAGCGAGCGTTGGCAAACTCGATCCCGTGCGCGTCCGCGTCTATGTCGACGAGCCGGAGATGGGGCGGGTCGCGGTTGGCCAGTCCGTTCGCATCACCTGGGACGCTCTCCCCGGCAAAGAGTGGCAGGGAACCGTCGAGAAACGGCCCACGGAAGTGATCGCGCTCGGTTCGCGGCAGGTGGGCGAGGTTCCGTGCACGATCAGCAATCCCAATCACGAACTCGTGCCCGGAACGAACGTGAACGCCTTCATTCTTACCCAAGTGGTTCAGAATGCCCTCACCATCCCGAAGACGGCCGTGCGCCGCGACAGCGGCATCGGCGTCTTCGTTCTCGAGAAGGACAACACGGTCAAGTGGCGCAGCATCCGGACCGGCGTCTCCGACGCGCTGCACGTCGAAGTGACGAACGGCCTGCACGATGGCGATGCCGTCGCGATGCCTTCCGATCAGGTCGTCCGGGATGGAATGAAGGTAACGCCACTTATCCAGGAATAGGAGCGCCGCCTGTGTTTTCACTCGATTCGAAAGTTGCCCTGGTAACCGGCGCCGGCCGCGGTATCGGACGGGCAATCGCCCGGCAACT
>DASZUZ010000488.1:0-3339 GCA_035547415.1 Bryobacteraceae bacterium
ACTCGGAAATGAGGCCGGAGCCCGGCCGTGTTTAGATTGCCGACCACCCAGCCGGAGGTGGGCGCGAGTTCCTTCCGCGCGAACGATATCGTCCTTTATCATTCACGACCTAAGTGGTAAGTCGGCAGCCGAAACAGGCTGGATCACCGCTTTGTGCGTGAATTACCCGTGACGCGCCCTTGTTCGGGATGGCGGCAAATCATCAACGGGAAGGTAAACGCTGCGCCGTCCGTCGGGAGGAACCAAAATGCGACGGATTCACCTGCTGCGTCGCAGCCGAATCATGAGCGCCGCTAAAGCCGCCATCTCCACGACATCGGCGTGGTTCCATCGGAGTTCTGGGGAGGAAAGGCGTGTTCCTCGAAACCCGTCGAGCAGGCTCAAGGCCTGAAGTGCCAGATTTCAATTTGCTCTGAGGGCGATGACGGGATCAATCCGGGAAGCTCTCCTTGCCGGAAGATAGCCCGCCAGCAGCGCCACAGCAAACAGCAGCACCGCGATTGCCACAAAGGTTTGCGGGTCGGTCGGAGCCGTGCCAAATAAAAGAGATGCTATGAGCCGTGCAACTACTAACGACCCGGCGACGCCGACCGAGATTCCGATCAGCGCTAGCCGCAAAGTCTTCCGGATCACGCCAAACAACACACGTTCCTGCGTGGCGCCCAGCGCCATGCGGATGCCGATCTGGTGCGTGTCGCGAGTAACGGAATAGGAAATGACTCCGTAGATTCCCAGCGAAGCGAGAAGCAATCCCATTCCGGCGAAGATCGACACCAGAAGAAAGAAGAACCGCCGGGGCGATGTTGCGTGGTCCACAAGATTCTGAATCGGTTTGAACTCTGTCGCCGGCTGCCCTGGATTGATCTGATGAAGTACGCTTCTCACGCCGGTTGCCAGCGTGCTCGGGGGCAGCTTCGACCGCACGACAAGATAACAGCCCTCCGGTCCGAACTGCCTGGTGGCCGGCAGGTACATCTGCCAGCCCGCGGCGTCTTCGGCGCTGGTTTCGCGAACGTCGGCAACCACGCCGATCACGCGCGACTCCGCGCCGCCGGCGAGGGCCAGACGGCCAATCGGATTCTGTCCCGGCCACAGCTTGCGTGCGACGGTCTCATTGACGATGACGACATTCCGGTTATCGGCGAGATCCGACCAGCTGATATCCCGGCCCTCGGTCAGGCGCATTCCCATGGACGTCAGATACCCCGGCGACACGATATAAACGAACACGCCCTGAAATTTCCCGCCATCATAATCCCCGCCCTTCGCTTTGATCCCCCAGCTGCGATTCCTGCTCATCGGCAGGTTGTCGGATATGCCCGCTGCCTCAACGCCGGGAATGAGTGAAGCCCTCTGTACGACCTCCCGCCATATCGCCGTTCGCCGGGCTACATCCCGGCCATCGTCATAGTCGACACTGATGGCAGCTGCGCGGGCCGGCTCAAAGCCGAGGTCGAGATCCAGCACTTTCAGAAAACTTCGCAGCAACAGACCGGCTCCCACCAGCAGTACGCATGCGAGAGCAACCTCCGCAATAACCAGCGCCGAGCGCATCCGGTCGTGACTTCTGCCTGCGCTCAGTCCCCGGCCGCCGTCCTTCAGCCTCTCCTGAAGGTTGCCGCTCGACATGCGCAGGCCCGGCGCGAGACCAAAGAGAACAGCCGTAGAGACCGCTATCAACAGCGTCCATACCAGGACCGCTCCGTCTACGCGCAGCATGCTCAGCAGCGGCAATGCGATAGATCCCTGGTGCGCAAGCCAGGAGATAGCCGCAGATCCAACTCCGGCTCCCAGGATCGCACCTGCTCCTGACAGGCAGAGACTCTCGGTGAGCAACTGACGCACGAGCCGTCCGCGTCCCGCCCCCAAAGCTCCGCGCAAAGCAAATTCGTTGCTGCGTGCCGCCGCGCGCCCCAGTAACAGATTCGAGAGGTTCACGCAGACGATCAACAGAATCAGGCCGACAGCACACCACAATACAACGAGCGAGCGCCGCAATTTGCCGCTTACATATTCTTTTAGTTCCGTGAGCTGGCCGGTGTAGCCTTTTCCGTAGTCGGGATGTTTGTGCTCGAAGTAGAGCTGCGGAAAAAGTTGATCCGCCTCGCGCTGTGCCTGCGCCAGAGTCACTCCGGGTTTCAGGCGGCCAATGAGCGCTAAGTCGTTCCCGTCCTCGCGGAAGTCGTCCATGATGTACGGAGTGAACAGGTCGACCCTGGCGCCGGGCGAAAACACCGAGCCGAAATCGAAGGTATCCGGCAGCACTCCCGCCACTGTCACTGCCGATCGGTTCAGGTTGATGGTCCGACCGATTATGTTGCGATCGCCCCCAAACTGCCGTTTCCAGAACGGGTAGCTTAACAGCACCACGGGCCTGGCATTGTGTACGAACTCCTCCGAGCGGAACAGCCGGCCAGCTAAAGGATTGACGCCGAGCGTTTCAAAAAAGCCTTCCGCCACCAGAATGCCTGTAGCCGGCGTTGGCTGGTCGCCGCCCATCAGTTTGAAATTGTCAGGCCCGGTAAAGGCGAAGTAGCCGCTTACCTTCTCAAAAGAGCGATTCTGTTGCTGGAAGTCCTGCGTCGCATCCGCTGTGTACGTCTTGCTCGATTCGCCGGATTTCGGGTTTTTCTCGACAATCCGCACCAACTGATGCGCTTCATGAAAAGGCAAAGGACGCAACAGGATTGTGTTCACCACGCTGAAAACGGCGACATTGGCGCCAATGCCCAAGGCAAGAATCAGAACGGCGACAATCGCGAACCCACGCTGGCGCCGCAGCGTGCGACAGGTGAACCGCAGGTCCTGCGTCAGGAGATCCAGCCACGGAAGGCCGCGCGCCTGCACCGGCGAAGAACTTTGAACACTGGACATAGTTACATTAACTGGCCAAGAAGCGAGTGGTTACGAAGATAGTTCGAGGTGAGTGGGAAAGCGCCCCGCGGCTAAGGGCGATATCCTTCGCGGCGGACGTTGCGCCCCGGACTGGGCACAACCTCGGACGGGTGACGCGCAACTCGGAAGCCGGCTGGAAGTCCGGTTCCGGGAGATTACCCGCGCCTAACGGCGCAGCGTTTACCGGGGAGTTCAAAATGGTTCGAAGGGCAACTGGCCGGGAAAGAAAGCCGACGCCCGAGCGGCATCGGGTTCGCCGTCAACGCGAACCGACCTTTTCGGCGCCATTCGACCGTATCAGTGACCCACAGATTCTTCTGACGGGGCAAACAGTTCTTCCGGTGCCGCGTACCCGGCGGGGCGGGCGCCAGCCCACAGCTCGGCCGCAGTTACGGGAGAAAAGAAAAGAGGATCAGCGCGTCAGATTCGCTTACCGGGTCCACT
>DASZUZ010000489.1:0-2212 GCA_035547415.1 Bryobacteraceae bacterium
GCGGGGCTGCCGGTCGATGAGAATGCCGCCAGGGACAACCTGAAGACCATTCAGGCGCTCGAAACCCGCGGCGAAGAGAACCGCCTCGAACACCTCGACGGCGGCGGCGTGACCGATCCCCCGGCGTACTTCTTGTTCGCGCTCGGTCTCGCGCAGCAACCGCCGGATAGCGGAACTGACGCCACCGCGATCTACCTCGCCACCTCACAGCGGCGCGACGGCACATGGCGCGTCAACGGGACAAGCCGTTCTCCCATCCAGGAAAGCGTGATCGGACGCAGCGCCCTTGCGGCCCGCGTCATCCAGATCTACAGCCCGCCGGCGCGCAAGCCGGATGTCGAGGCGCGTCTGGACCGCCTGCGGGACTGGCTTCTCGAAGCGAAGCCCGCCACAAATGACGATTTCGCGATGCGCATGCTCGGCCTCCGCTGGACCGGGGCAACGCCAAAGAGTGTTTCGAGCGCGGCGCAGGCTCTCCTCGCGCGGCAGCGCAGTGACGGCGGATGGGCGCAGAATTCGAATCTCGCGAGCGACGCCTATGCGACGGGCCAGTCGCTCTGGGCGCTCCACGAAACCGGCGCGCTGAAGCCGTCAGACAAGGCATACCAGCGCGGCGTTCAGTTCCTTCTGGCGAACCAGTGGGAGGACGGATCGTGGTACGTGCGCAGCCGCGCTGTCAAGCTCCAGCCCTATTTCCAGAGCGGCTTCCCCTACAACCACGACCAGTGGATCTCTTCCACCGCCACCGGCTATGCCGCGATGGCGCTGGCCCCGGCGGCCGCCGCGGAGAACCGCGCGGCGAGGTAAAAACTATCGGAGCGGCGGCCGGTCCTTCTTCTTCGCTCGTCCGCGGATCTTGAGTTCGATCGGTGTTCCGATGAACCCGAAGCGCTTTCGAAGCTGATTCACCAGATACCGTTCGTGCGAGAAGTGCAGCGGCCCCGCCTTGTCCGTAAACAGAATGAACGACGGCGGACGCACGCCCGCCTGCGTAATGTAGAGGATCTTGCGTTCCTCGAAGTGCAGCGCCTCCACGAAGCGATTCAATTCGCCCGTCGTCACCCGGTGATTGGCCGATTCATAGCACTTCGCAATCAGCGGGAACAGCTTGTTCACCCCTGCCCCCATCTTCGCCGAGAGAAACACGACCGGCGCGTACTCGAGGAATTTCAGGTGATAACGGACGTTTTCCTCGAATTCCTTCCTCTTCTCGCTGGAAACCAGGTCCCACTTGTTCACGCAGAGAATGACGGACCGACCGCCTTCGTGCGCGTAACCGGCGATGGTGGCATCCAGCCCGAGCACGCCCTCGGACGCATCCATCACGACGATGACGACGTCCGCCATCCGGATATTCCGGCGCGCCATGACGACGCTGAGCTTCTCCGCCATCAGCTTCGTTTTGCCCTTGCGGCGGATACCGGCCGTATCGATGAACGTGAACTTCTTCCCGTCGCGCTCCACGGTTTCGTCGATCGAGTCGCGCGTCGTGCCGGCGATGGGTGAGACGATCGCGCGCTCCTCTCCGGTCAGCGCGTTGAGCAGAGTCGATTTTCCCGCGTTCGGACGGCCGATGATCGCGACTTTGATCTCCTGTTCGCGCGTCGCGTCTTCCTCTTCAGGAATCCCGGCGGTGAGATGATCGAGCAGCGCATCCATGCCGAGCCCGTGCTCCGCCGAAACGGGGAACATGTCGCCGATGCCCAGCGCATAAAAGTCGGCGAGGAGCGTTTCCTTCGCTCCCGTGTCGATCTTGTTGACCGCCAGCGTCACGGGCTTGCCCAGACGGCGCAGCATATCGGCGAGTTCGCGGTCCGCGGCGGTAATCTCGCTTCTTCCATCGACCAGAAAGACGACGCGATGGGCTTTCTCAAGCGCCACCTTCGCCTGCTTCAGAATCTGGCTGGGGATATACTCCGCATCGCTGACGACAATGCCGCCGGTATCGATCAGTTCAAAGCGGCGGCCTTCATACGTGGCGTACCCGTGCAGCCGGTCCCGGGTAATACCCGGTTCATCCCCGACGATTGCCCTGCGCTGACCTGTGATTCGATTGAAGAGAGTAGATTTGCCGACGTTCGGACGACCGACGATTACGATCGTGGGCGTTTCCGGCATAGAGGACGCATAGACGTTCATTTTAGCAACATCCGGCAATTGCGACCGTTAGTATTCGCACTACCGAAGATAGTCATAGCGCCATGCCGTATTG
>DASZUZ010000490.1:0-4148 GCA_035547415.1 Bryobacteraceae bacterium
CCGACGCCGGTCCGAACCACGCCACCCGCGATCGGTTGCGGAACGAACGAGGTCGTCCGCGCCCCGCCGCCACCGTACCAGTAAAAGCCATCGGGCATATAGAACGAGGAGATCGTAACCGGGCTATAGAGGCCGTAGCCGAACGGGCTATAGAAAGTCCCCCCGTAAGGCATATAAGAATACATGCCAAGGTACTGGTTGTAATACCAGCCACCCATGAAGCCGCTCGAAAAACCGAGCCCGGGATAGATAGCGCCATTGTAGAGGCTGTTCATGCTGTAGCCGTTGGCCGACAGAGAACGTGCCGAAGACATGTTGGCTGCCGCAAGAGCACCGGACCGGTCCCGCGCCCACAGATAAAGGTCGTCGGCCTGCTTGTCGTCAAACTTCTCCGTCACCAGCGCCGCCGAAAAGGTCACCATTTTGCCGTCCTTGACGGTCGTCCGTTCGCCGCCCGCGACCACATTCGCCTGGCCTTTGTAGACCTTCATCTGGCTCGGATCGGAGGTGACCTCGAAGATCCCGTACTTGACGGGCTGGATCTGATAGTCCTTATAGAGGATCGTCACAGCCGGATCTTTGACGGACACTTCGGGGTCGTCAGACTCGACAACGGCTGCCCCGGAGAGAAATTCCAGCCGGGTACTTAACAGACGGTTGTCGAGCATCTTCACGGCGCTGTTTTCGCCCACCCGCAGGTAGACGCCTGGCGTCAGCAGAATCTCGGCCCGTCCCTGACCGGTGCGCAACACGCTGTTCTCCTTCATTTCAGAGAACTTACCGACTTTCGATTCGACCGCGTTGCCATCGATCGTGACAGCCCCTTCGAAGTAATGCACGAGGCCTGAATGAGCTGAAGTGATGCTTTGGGCGGACACAACCGCCGTCGTCATCGAGATCAGTACCGCTGCTGTTGCCAAACGACGCTGCGTGTACATGGAATTCCCCTTGTCGTGATCATCCTCCCGATTGACAACAAAGTCAAACGGTTCAAGTCCGGCCCGCAGGGATGATCACCCGGCGAACCCCACTCGTGGAACCCGTCCCGAGACGAAAAGTTTCTTACGAATTCCTTACAGCCGGAAAATCTTCTCGGACCGGATTCCCTTCAGTGCGTTGCGCGTGTCGACAATCAGCGGGGCATCCCGCACCAGCGCCGGATAGTCGAACGCCGAATGATCGGTGACGATGACGACGCAGTCTGCGCCGGCAACGGCGCTGTGCTCGCTCGCCTGGATCGTACCGTCCTCGAAACGGATTTCAGGCACATACGGATCGACATAGGAGATTTCCGCGCCACGACGCTTGAGCAGGTGCATGATGTCCAGTGCGGGCGATTCGCGAACGTCGTCAATATCGCGTTTGTATGACACGCCGTATACAACGATCCGGGAGCCCTTGACGGCCTTGCGGACTTCGTTCAGCGCATTCTGCACCTTCTCGACGACGAAGTGCGGCATCTGCCCGTTGATATAGCCCGCCAGTTCAATGAACCGCGCCTCAATGCCCGCCTGCTTGGTCTTCCAGGAGAGATAGAACGGATCGATCGGGATGCAGTGTCCGCCCAATCCCGGTCCGGGATAAAACGGCATGAAACCGAACGGCTTCGTCGCCGCCGCTTCGATGACCTCCCAGACATTGATCCCCATGCCGTCGCACATCACGGCGATCTCGTTCACCAGCCCGATGTTGATCATCCGGAAGGTGTTCTCGAGCAGTTTCACCATTTCGGCGACCTGCGTCGAACTGACCGGGACCACTTTTTCAAGTGCCTGGTTATAGAACAGCCGGCCGAGTTCGGTACAGGCCGGAGTTGTGCCGCCAACCACCTTCGGGATGTTCTTCGTCTGAAACTTCGCGTTGCCGGGGTCGACTCGTTCGGGCGAGAAGCACAGGAAGAAGTCCTGCCCGACTTTCAACCCGGATTTCTCCAGCATCGGCAGCACGAGTTCATCGGTGGTGCCGGGGTACGTCGTCGATTCGAGGATGACGAGCATCCCCGGATGGAAATACTGCGCAATCTCCTGGCACGCCGACACGATGTAGCTCATGTCGGGATCCTTGGTTTTCCGGAGCGGCGTCGGCACGCAGATGTTTACGGTGTCGAATTCGAGGATTGCCGAAAAATCGGTAGTGGCCTTCAGGAGACCTTTCTCTACCAGCGGCGCGAGGACGGACGAAGGCACATCGCCCACGTACGAATCGCCCGCGTTTACACGATCGGTTTTGGTCTGGCTCAGATCGATTCCAGTGACATGAAATCCGGCTTCGGCGTACTCAACCGCCAGCGGCAGACCGACGTAGCCCAGACCCACAACGCCCACGCGGGCTTTTTTCGTCCGGATTTTTTCCGCAAGAAGTTCGGCGGCCGGCGGCGCCGTGATCTCAACCGTGGACATGCTCATTTCAGTGCCCCATTTTCCCATAAGAATAAGTACCTTCCGCAACAAATTCGGCTGGCCCGGTGAGATATGATCCGTTGTCGCGCCGAAACAGCAGCGCTCCTGCGGGGGTCATGATCGTCATCGGACTTTCCGCGTAACCGCGAGCGATTGCAGCCACCGCCGCCCCGGTGGAACCAGTCCCTGAGCTGTTGGTCTCCCCCGCTCCGCGCTCCCAGAACCGGACGTCGATGGTGTGGCGATCCACTGGCCGGATAAAGGAGACGTTGGTGCGATTGGGGAAGCGGGGGTCTCGTTCCACGGCCGCGCCAACGGCGCGCCAGTCGAAATCGAAGTTGTCGACCGGCATGGCGCATTGCGGATTCCCCACGTCGAGGATGACCGCATCCCTTCCTTGCACGGTCGCATTCAGTTCGATCACCCGTGGTTCGCCCATGTTCATCTCGAACTGGTATTCGAGGCCGGTCCGGGAAGTCAGCCGCAGGTGCTTGATTCCCGCGCCGGTGCGAATGCGAAAGTCGGTGCGATCCGGCTGGCTCCGCGCCAGAAGGGCTGCCGCGCAGCGAGTGCCATTCCCCGAGAGTTCCGGTTCGCTGCCATCGGAGTTGAACAGGCGAATCGAGGCTTCAAAGCCCGGTCCGCCGGCGGTATCGATCAGCATCCAGCCATCGCCGCCCACACCCGTATAGCGGTCGCAGATCGCGACGGCGATCTCAGGCAGCCCCGCGGCCGGCGCATCTTCGACACGCGTCAAGAGGAAATCGTTCTTTGCGCCGTGCAGTTTAACGAAGGGGAAATTCATAGGTTCGGTGATAGATCTCGATGACCGGCTGGTTCTTCACGGTGATTCGTTCGCTGAGTTCGTAGCGCGGTCCGCGCAGACGCGCTTTATCAATGATCCCCTGGACCGTATCGCCGCCCATGACAATCGCCCAGTCTTCCCAAAGAAAAAGGTCCGGGCGCGAGGACGCCATCGTGAATTGGGGATTGTTGTCACCCGTCAAGGTGTCTCGGATCGGAACGCCCAGAGTCCGGTAAATGGCGGTGATGTCACCGGTGCTGGTGAAAAACGTTTCGTGAGGTCCGGCGACGGCATGCAGGAACTCTACGGCCCGCGCCGTCCATGCGCGGCGGCCGCGGGAGTTGATTTCGGCTTCCTGCCAGGTGATGGCATGGTCGTTCCAGTGAATCAGAAACGGCGCCATGGCGATTCCGACAGCCGCCACGGCGACCGCTTTGTGGAAGCGCGCAAGAGCAGCCACGCCGATCGCGACCACGGGGAGAAACGCCATGGCGTACCGGATGTTGTACCAGCCGTGGGGTTCCAGATTGGGAACGAAGATCGGACTGCCGGAGGAATGGATGCTCCAGACGTAAAAGAACGGCGTGAGCGCGACGAACAACACGGGCCAGAGGACCCGGCGTACAAGCGCGGCAACGAGTCCACAGGCGCCGATCAGCAGAGCCGGGGACCCGGCCACAAACTTCCCGGCTTCGAGGAAATACTCCGCCGCTACCTCCCAGTTGCCTTTGCCGGGATACGGCAGATTCCCCTGGATTGCCAGGGCTGACCACGGACCCCGGTAGAAGTACAACGGATCCCGGAAATACCACCAGTTGTGCGCAAACCAGAGCACGGGACCGGCGCCCGCTATCAGGCAAAATACGGTCGCGGCCCGCCATCGCCGGGGGCCGCCTGCGATCCAGATATAGATCGCCACAAACGGCAGCAGGAACCAGGCTTCA
>DASZUZ010000491.1:0-7114 GCA_035547415.1 Bryobacteraceae bacterium
ACCACGTCAGCCTTCCACGGCTGAGTGACCGCGCCGAGGACGATCTCCCGCCCGGGGATTTCCGCAAGCACTCTCCATCCCAACTCCTTCATCCAGGCGACCAGTGGCTGAGGACGTATGACCGCGCCCGGCCGGGCTCCCAGAACCAACTCCCTCGCGCGGAAGATCGAGTGGATGATCGCCGATTGACGCAGGTCCATCTCTTCCGCCGCCAGCATCGCGATCTCCGCGGGTGCTCTGACGCGAATCGAATGGCGATCCACGACCTCGTACTCCGGCATGAACCGGTCGAGCAGCGAGTCCGCGTCTTTGCCACTGGAAACCGGTGAAGGATGCCCATAGCGGCGCCAGGAAATGCCCGCGGAAATCGCGTATGACGCGGCGCCGATTCCGGCGGCGGTTCCCAGCCATCGAGCCCATGGACGAACCGTACAGGTCACGTCTGTCCTCTCTTCTTCGCGGCGCGGGGCCCGCGTTAGTTCGTGCCGGGCAACCGCAGGTCGTCCCTGATGATCTTTCCGCCTTTCATCACGAACTTTACTCGCTGCAGTTCTGTGATGTCGGCGAGGGGATCGCCTGAAACGGCGACCAGGTCGGCATACTTGCCCTTGTCGATGGACCCGATCCGATCCTGCCATCCCATTGCCTTCGCATTGACGGTGGTGGCGGCCTGGATCGCTCGCGCCGGAGTCAGGCCCGCGTGTTTCACCAGCGCTTCAAGCTCGAGGCCCTGCGCGCCGTGCGGAAACGTCGATCCATCCACTCCGCTGCCCATCATCATTTCAATCCCGCTGGTAGACGCAGCCATCCGGGCGGCTTTTTCGAAGATAGGGACGATTCGAAATCTCCCGTTTGTATTCTTCGCGTCCACGTCGTCCATATACGGCTCCATGTAGCGGACCAGTGTCGGATCGTAGTAGAGCCCTTTTGCCGCCATCATGTCGATCTGTTCCCGATCCAGCCCGAATCCGTGCTCGATGGTGTCGCAGCCGGCGACGATGGCGTTCCTCTGGCCTGCACCGCCATACACATGGCACCCGGCTTTCCTGCCCAGCCGGTGCGTTTCGTCAATCAGCGCTTCGAGGACGGGCAGCGGATACGTCACCTGATACTCGACTTGCCCCGCGGCGGCGCCCGTCGTGACGAATGTGTAGGCTCCGGCCGGGAACAGCTTGATCCAGTCAGCCCCGTGGGCAATCTGGTCGCGCACCGCGGCTCGCCCTTCGTCCACCGAGCGCACCACCGCCGCTGCGAGCGGATTGTCCGGAGCGGCGGGATTTGCGGGCGTAGCGCCCCAGACGATGCCCCGTGTGGACACTTGATAACGCGGCCCGTCAATGCGGCCTTCACTGATAGCGTCGCGAATGGCGACATCGCCGTATCCGTTCCCGTGCGTGCTCATGTCGCGCGCCGCCGTGAAACCGGCCCGCAGGTCCGCCTGCGCGTTTTGTACCGCAATCAGCATCGCGCTTTCCGTCGTTGTCCTGGGTCCGCGGGTGTTGAACATGTGCGTGTGTGCGTCGATCAGACCCGGCAGCACCGTCGCCCGACTCAAGTCGACGACCACGACTCCTGCGGGAATCCGGACTCGGCTCGCCGCGCCGACCTGCGTGATGCGATCGCCGGAAACGAGCACCACCTGATTCGTCAGCATCTGGCCGGTATTGCTGTCGAATAGCCTGCCGGCGCGCAGCGCGAACGCTCGGGGAGCGGGCGGGCATTGATACACGCCGCCATCGGATCCGGTGCAGGGCGTCGATCCTGCGCCTCGCCATGGGGAGGGCGGAGGCTGCACCTGCCCCCAAAGTCCCAATGCAGTTAACAGAATCGCGCTGAAACGCATGACGTTGCCCTCCGCTCCGGCCTGCCCGACAATATTAACGGAACAGCGGATCCCCGTCTGTCAGCGCGGCGTGTTGAACCGATGGGCAGCGCTTACGACTCGAGCGCTTTCCGGCAGTATTCGTAGCACTTCCGGACTTCGGTTTCAGGATCGGCCGCGCCCTTGTACTCGTACTCGATATTTGCGGGAATCCGGTACTTCTTGTCCCGGAGCAGATGCAGAACCGGAATGATCGGCGTGTCGCCTTCACCGAACGGCATATTGTCGCCCTGATTCTTCTTCCGGTCTTTCAGGTGGATTGTCACGATATCGGCGTGATGCTTCTCGATGAAATCCATCGGATCGAAACCCGCGGCGAAGAAGTGACCGATATCCAGGTTGATCTTGATCCACTTCGAGCGCCCTTCCATGGCCTTCGCGAAACTCTCCGGAGTCGCGAATTCGCCCTCGGTCATGCGCGAATGCCCGTGAAACGCGACCGCGATCTTGTTCTTCTCGCAATACGGATACAATTTTTCACCCATTGGTACGGTGGAAGAAGCGGTAATGTACCGGACGCCGAGCGCTTTCGCCATGTCGAACCCGCGCTGGATCTCGGCATCGGTGAAATCAGGCCGGAAACTATAGTTATAGGCGTAAAGGGTAATGCCGGCGGAATCGAACTTGCCCCGGATCTTGTGCAATTCGCCCAGGTCCACTGTTTCGCGCCAGTGCCGAAGTTCTTCGCGGGATTTGTGGGCGGGCTCAACGTGTCCCTGATACAGTTCGCACTCGCTGAGGCCGATTTCGACCATCGCCTTGATTGCGTCGTCCAGCGACATCGTGCGGAAACTGTAAGACTGAGCGCCGATCTGAACGCCGCGCACAACAGAATTCGGCTTCGCAGCCATCATCATGCGTGCGCCGGCCAGAGATCCGATCGCCAGCTTGTGGAAGTCACGTCGGGTAGTCATACGGAGGAAAGTTTATCGCACCCGGACGAACAGATAAGTTGCCCCGCTCGAATGTCGCCCGGGCGCCGATACGGTTTGTCTCTCGCCGGCAGTGTCAATGGCTCCCCAGGCGTACTTCGACGACTTTCTGTCCGTTCGGGTCGCGCTTCTCCGTAATCGAGATCTGTCGGCCCGGCGCGATGTCCGGATCGATTCGGTAAATCGTGTCTTTGTCCGCTAAATCGTAGGTCTTTCCCCGTTTGTCGCCGATATCGACTTCCAGGAAGTTCCCCGGCTTATATTGCCGGACCTCCGCCTTGTATTTCGTTTCGCTCTGTTCTGTCGCAGGCGCCTGAGGCGCGGGTACGGCGACGCCTTGCGCGCAGCTCAGGGCAGCGGCCGCGATCATGATCCTCACAACGTTCATAACGTCGCATCGTGCAATTTCAGATCCATGCCACGAAGTCTGCTTTGATCCAGTGGAGTAAGAATTGCAGCAATGCGGCGTTTCGGAGATGAACTCTACCAATACGATGGCCGGAGTTGTGGCAACGCTGATTTTCCTGACCGCGCAACCTGCGACGGCGCAGTCGCAGGGCGCGGCGAAGCTCCACACCGGCAAAGATATTTTCGAAGCGGGTTGCGCCGGCTGTCACGGTTCCGATGGTAAAGGCGCGCCGCAGAGCGCGATCGGCTTTGAAAAGCCGGAGACTTTTCCGGATTTCACGAGATGCGACCAGACAACGCCGGAAGACAACGTGGCATGGAAGTCCGTCATTCGCGACGGTGGCCCGTCGCGGGGCTTTTCCCAAATCATGCCGTCGTTCCGCGAGGCGCTGACGTCCGAACAAATGGACCAGGTGATCGATTACCTGCGCGGCTTCTGCAGGGAGAAAGGGTGGCCGCGCGGCGAATTGAATCTTCCCCGCGCGCTGGCCACCGAGAAAGCATACCCCGAGGACGAGGTGGTGATCACAACGACCGCGAATGTCCGCGGAACGCCGGCCGTCTCGAACGAAATCGTCCATGAGCAGAGATTCGGGGAGAAGAACCAGATCGAGGTCTCCGTGCCGGTCGATTTTCAGCGTCCGGAGCGCGGTGTCTGGTACGGCGGCCCTGGAGATATCGGTCTCGGCCTCAAACGAGTTCTTTTCTCCAGCCTGCACACCGGATCGATTCTCAGCGTGCAGGGCGAGGCAATCTTTCCCACAGGCAATGTCGCCCACGGGCTGGGCAAGGGCACGACTACCTTTGAAACGTTTGCCGCATACGGACAGCTTCTGCCCTGGAAGAGCTTTCTCCAGGTCCAGGGCGGAGCCGACCTGCCTCACGACACCAGCAAATCCCCGCAGTCGGTCTTCTTTCGGACCGCTCTCGGCAAGAGTTTCAACCAGAATGACGGCCTTGGCCGCCTGTGGTCGCCGATGGTCGAGTTCCTCGCCGACCGCACGCTCGAAACGGGCGCCCGCACCGATTGGGATGTGATGCCGGAGTTTCAGGTAACTCTCAGCAAGCGCCAGCACGTTCGCGCCGATATCGGCCTTCGAATACCGGCAACCAACACCGCGGGGCGGCCGGTGCAGGTCATGTTTTACCTTCTTTGGGACTGGCAGGACGGAAAACTCCTGGAGGGCTGGAAATGATCGTTCGTTCGGCCGTGTCAATCGCGCTGTTCGCAATAATGCTGCAGGCCAGCGGGCGAAAACCTTTACAGCCCGATTTCCAGACTTCCGATCGCTGCATCGCATGTCATAACGGGCTGACCACTCCTTCCGGGCAGGACGTCTCCATTGGCTTCGAATGGCGCGCCAGCATCATGGCGAACTCGTCAAGGGATCCTTACTGGCAGGCGAGCGTACGCCGGGAAACCATCGATCACGCACAGGCCCGTGAGCACATCGAAGATGAATGCTCCGTCTGCCATATGCCGATCACGCGGTACGAGGCGAAGCTTCGCGGGCAGCCCGGGCAGATCTTTTCTCACCTCCCGTTCGATGGAGACAAGAAGGAAGGCAAAGAAGCCGCCGACGGAGTCAGTTGCTCCATTTGCCATCAGATCAGCGCTGAAAAACTCGGCACGCGCGAGAGCTACAACGGTGGCTTCGTCATCGAACCGCCCGATTCGCCCAATACCCGTCCTGAATACGGACCGTTCGAGATCGATCGCGGACAGGTTCGCATCATGCGGACATCGTCCGGAGGATTCCAGCCCACCCAGAATACGGATCACATCCGGAAATCCGAGCTGTGCGCCACCTGCCACACGCTCATCACCACGGCGCTGGGCCCGGACGGAAAACCCGTTGGCGCTTTACCGGAGCAGATGCCTTATCCGGAATGGCTGAACAGCGACTATCGGACAACGAAGACTTGCCAGGACTGTCACATGCCGGTCGTTCAGGAGTCAGTGCCGATCACACGGGTGTTCGGCGTCCCGCGCGACGGGATGAAACGCCATGTATTTGTTGCGGCGAATTTCTTCATGCAACGCATGTTGAACCGCTTCCGGGATGATCTGGATGTCGCGGCGCTTCCGCAGGAACTGAGTCACGCGTCGGAAAACACCGTCGCCTATCTGAAAGCAAACGCCGCGCGCGTATCCGTTGAAAACGTGCGCGTCGATTCCGGTCACCTGGAGGCCGACGTACTTGTGGAGAATCTTGGCGGTCATAAGCTTCCCACCGCCTTTCCGTCGCGCCGCGCGTGGCTGCATTTCACGGTACTCGACCGGAACGGCCGGATTGCTTTTGAGTCGGGCGCGCTCCGGCCGGATGGGTCGATTGCCGGAAATGACAATGATGCGGATCCGCACAAGTTCGAGCCTCACTATCGGGAGATCACGACATCGGAGCAGGTGCAGATCTACGAAGACATTCTCGGCGATGTGAACGGCCAGGTCACAACCGGCATTCTGACCGGAGTGCGTTACCTGAAAGACAACAGGCTTCTGCCCCACGGCTTCAACAAGGCGGCGGCGGACAAAGACATCGCCGTTCTGGGCGAAGCCGCGAACGATCCGCAGTTTACGGGCGCGGGACATCGGGTGCGCTATTCGATCAGCGTCGGAGACAGGCAAGGGCCATTTCAGGTGAAGGCGGAACTCTGGTATCAGCCGATCGGCTATCGATGGGCAAATAACCTGAAGACTTACAACGGGTCGCCCGAACCGCGAAGGTTCAACGGTTACTTCGATGCGCTGGCGCCCGCATCGGCTGAATTGCTGACAACGGCCTCGGTTTCCGCACGGTGATAAACATCATGCGCAGAGCGTTAAGCGACCGTAAACTGCAAGTAACATCACTGAGCCTCTGAGCCGTCGTTGAGCGGAAGGTATTTCCGTCTTGAAGGCCTGCCGATGTTGTGGCACTATCAACCAGACCAGACTTATCCGGTTCGAATAAGTCGGCCGAATAGATACGGCTCGGAGAATAAGAGTGAGGAAGGTTCTTCCTTTTTTGCTGGTGGTGCTTTGCGCCTCGCCGGCGGTTGGCGGTTTCAGCGTCTTCCAGACTTATACGGGAGATGTTGGTGTTTCCACGGATGGCTGTGGCTCCGTTGCGACTTCGAATTGCACCATTCAGGCGCAGGCTCCAGCGGGCTCTTCCGTAATCGCCGCCTATCTTTACTCGGCTTACTCCAATAATCTCGGCGTGAATGATACGGGTTCGCTGAATGGATCTCCGATTCCTTACAGCACAAACGTTTCCGATACCACCGGCTGCTGTCAGCTCGGATCCCGGCGCGCCGATGTGACAAGTATTGTGAAGCCGCTGGTCGACAATGCCGGCGGGGCCGTTATTACCTTCAACGTACACGAAGACAATACGTTCTTTACGGATGGCGAAGCCCTGGTGGTTGTCTATAGCGATCCATCGCGTGGCGCGTCGACCGTCAGCATTCTGGATGGCTTCTCGAGCCGGGGAGGCGATTCCGTAAACCTGAGTTTCGCAACGCCACTCGACCCCATGGCGCCGGGCTTCATGGCTCAACTGTTGCTGGGCGACTCGTTCAGTTGCTGCCGCAGCGATAATCCGCCGAATCAGTTCTCGGATATTAGCGTGGATGGCAGTCTGATGTCTGGCGTCGCCGGTAACAACGATGATTGCCAGGACGCGAGTCCGAATTTTATAGGTTGCCTGATCACCGTGGGAAGCACGATCAGCGATCCTTTCACTCCGGTAAATCCGACTTATCAGGCGGATCATGAGCGCTACAGCCTGGTTTCTGAAATTCACCAGGGCGACAACGCGATTAATCTTGCTCTCAATAATCCATCCGCGGACGACAATCTTTTTCTGGCTGTGGTCAATGTCAGCGCCGGTGCGGTGTCACCCGAGCC
>DASZUZ010000492.1:0-4811 GCA_035547415.1 Bryobacteraceae bacterium
CCGAAATGGAAGAGGAACGTCATCGCCCTCCACTTCTCCGCCTCGACGATCTTTGGCTACGGCGGAAAAGTCGCCCCGCCCTTCTCGCGTATCTTCATGGGCGGCGAAAACGACGTCCGCGGCTTTGATTTCTATTCGATCACCCCGGTCGCCTACATTCCCAGCAGCGCCGGCGCGACCATTCTGAACCCCGACGGTACTCCGCGCGTACAGAAGAATCTCATTAATGGCGTTCTCACGCCGACCACTGTCACGCAACAGGTTCCCATTTACCAGATCATTACGCCGGGCGGCGACACGCAGGGAATTTTCAACGCCGAGTACCGCATCCCGATCTTCGGTCCCGTCACGCTCGCGCCGTTCTTTGACGCCGGTCTGAATAAGATCGCCTGGGCAAATCAGTTGAAGGTCAACGCCGGTCAGATTGCCAGCCTGAATAGCCAGTTCCCTCAGGCAGCCTTCTCCGATCGTGTGCAGATCGCGCCCGGTACGCAGGCGATGCGCATGTCCACCGGCATTGAGGTACAGGTCGTGCTTCCCATTGTGCAGGCTCCGTTCCGCGTATACTGGGCTTACAATCCTGTGGTTCTCCGGCAGTTTCTGCAGCCGCCGATTGCGCTTGACCGGTCGATGTTCCCGAACCAGACCACGTTCGTCAATACGATCAATCAGTTCTCGCCTGCGTACCCGGACTACGAACAGCGGAGCGTTTTCCGCTTTACCATCGGCAGAACGTTCTGATCAGGAATTTGAAGGAGTTACAGCAACTTGCAAAGTAAATTCATCGCCGCGCCTGCGTTCGCCCTCGCTTTCTCACTGAGCGGCTGGGCGCAGGCTCCGAAAGTCGCCGTGCTTGACATGCAGGGCGCGATTCTTCAGACAAAGGAAGGCCAGACAGCCGCGGCCCAACTGAAGGCGAAGTTCGCCCCTAAAGAGCAGGAAATCAATAAGCGCGGCCAGGATCTGGCGGCGAAGCAGGAACAATATCGCAAAGCGGGCAACACCATGAGCGAAGAGGCGAAAGCCTCCGCCGAGCGTGAAGTGCAGTCTCTCGGCCGTAATCTGCAGCGCGATACGGACGATGTCCGCGCGGAGTTCCAGCAGGAAGAGAACAAACTCCTTGGTGGAATCCTGCAGAAGATGCAGGCGGTCGTCCAGAAGTATGCCGTCGATAACCAGATCACCATGGTCGTCGACATCAGCAGCCAGCCCAACAATCTGCTTTATGCCGATAAGTCGGTCAACATCACCGCCGATGTGATCGCGCTTTACGACAAAGCTCCGGCCGCGCCGGCGCCTGCGGCGGCCGCCCCGGCATCCAGACCACCCGCCTCCGGCAGCGCTCCGGCGGCCCCGAAAAAGACGGCGCCAGCGGGACCGGGCCGCAAATAATCCGGATTTTGAAGGAGTCAGCAATACCGTGAAAAAAGGATTGATAATCGCCCCCGTGCTCGCCCTCGCCGCGAGCCTGTGCGCGCCGGCGCAGACCGCGCCCCAGAAGATTGGCGTCATCAACATGCAGGAAGCCCTGGTTTCCACGAACGACGGGAAAAAGGCCGTCACTGACCTGCGCGCCAAGTACGGCCCGAAGGATCAGGATTTCCAGAGGCGCGGCCAGGCTATTCAGGCGAAGCAGGAGCAGTACCGGAAGTCGCAGAACACGATGAGCGAGGAAGCCAAAGCATCGGCCGAACGCGAAATCGACTCCCTGTCGAAGGCGCTCCAGCGTGACAGCGACGACGTGAAACAGGATATGGAGCAGGATCAGCAGCGCATGGTCCAGGAACTCGGCGGGAAGATCATGCAGGTCATTACGAAGTACGCGACCGACAATCACTACACCGCCGTCTTCGACGTCAGCGGACAGCCCAATAACATCCTGTTCGCCTCCAATACCGTCGATATCACCCGCGACATCATCGCGATGTACGACAAAGCGGCTCCCGTAACTCCGTCCGCGCCCCCGGCCGCGAAAGCGCCCGCACCGTCGGCGTCGGCGCCCAGAACAGCTGCCCCGCGAGCACCGGGCGCTTCGAAGCCGTAATTCAGTGTTAACCTGAAGGCGAAGGAGGTTGTGCAATGAGAACTCTCTTCGCCTTCGGGTTGTGCCTTCTCTCCTCGATCGCCCTTTCTGCCCAATCCCGGTCGATTACAGTTCCCACCGTCGGCGCTCTGGGCGGAAGATATACGTCCCCCGTCATCAGCCGCCCTCTCGGCGGAGTTCCGCTCCCGACTTTCCCCTCCGGTCTTCCTCCGAGAGGATTCGGCGGACACCGCGGCCCGCGCGGCGGACTCGGCTACGTCGGCCCCATTTACTACGTCCCGAACGCGTTCGACACGTCGGCTTATTACGATTACTCGACGCCTCCGCCCCCTCCGCCGGCGCTCCCGCAACAGGCGCCTCAGCCCGTCCAGCCAATCGTCATCAACCAGTACTTCGGCGCGAAACCCGGCGATGAGAATGGCGCGGCGCCATCGGCCTTCGAACCCGCTCCCGCTCCGGCCGTAAATCCGGGCGACCCGATCGGCCAGCCATCGAATTACTATCTGATCGCTTATAAGGACCACACCATCTACTCGGCGCTGGCTTACTGGGTGGAAGGCAACACGCTGCACTACGTGACGACGCAGAACACGCACAATCAGGCGTCGCTCAGCCTCATCGACCTCGATCAGACAGCAAAGCTCAACGCGGACCGAAGCATCCCGTTCTCAATTGCGAAATGAACGGGCCGTCGCCTTCGAGAAAGTCATAGTCTTCCAGCCGGTCCCACGGTTCCCAGACGACCTGCTCAAAAATTCGGTTCTCGATTTCGCCGGACCAGCCGGGACTCTGCAGAAAGATCAGCAGGATCGGATTCTTGCCCGGATAGGAATACTCGTACCGCGTAATTTCAACCGGGAGTTCGCACTCAATCCCGAGTTCTTCGCGCAGTTCCCGGACGAGCGCCTGCTCAGGTGTCTCCCCTGCCTCGATCTTCCCCCCGGGAAACTCCCATTTCATCGGATGCGGCTGATCCGCCCGCCTCTGGCAGATCAGAATCCGTCCGTCCAGCTCCAGTATTCCCGCGACGACCTTTGTCATGTGCGACTTACAATTGAAGCACACGCATGAGTCCCGAACTGATCGACCATTTCCGGAATCCGAGAAATGTGGGTGAACTCCCGCCCCCTGCCTGTGTTGTCGAGGTTTCGAATCCCGTGTGTGGAGACATCCTCCGGCTGAGTGTACTGGTGGAAGATGGCCGTGTCCGGGATGCTCGCTACAAGGTCCGTGGCTGCGCCGCTTCCATTGCCACGGGCTCTGCGTTCACGGAACTGATCGCCGGACGCGATCGCGCCGGACTCAGGTCGCTCACTCCTCAGGACATCGAGCAGGCGGTTGGCGGCCTGTCGAACGAATCGAAACATGCCGCCATTCTTTGCATGGACGCCTTAACGGCGCTCTTCGCGCAATTTCGCCAGTAGCCGGATCATTTCCAGATACAGCCAGATCAGTGTGACCATCAGGCCGAACGCGCTGTACCACTCCATGTATTTCGGAGCCCCGCGGCGCGCGCCCTCTTCAATCATGCTGAAATCCAGAATCAGGTTCAGAGCGGCGATGGTCACCACCGCCAGACTGAACAGAATCCCGATCGGCCCCCCGCCGAAAATCCCTGGAATCTGAACATGGAAGAACCCGAGAATCATGCTCAGGAAGTAGATCAGCGCGATACCGCCGGTTGCCGCCAGCAGGCCGATCGTGAACTTCTCCGTCGCCCGGATGATCCCGGCGCGATAGATCAGCAGCATGCAGAGGCACGTGCCGAACGTCAGCGCGACCGATTCGATCGCAATCCCCGGAAACCGAAGTTCCATCGTCGCCGACAACGCCCCGAGGAACAGCCCTTCCAGCACCGCGTAGATCGGCGCTGTAATCGGCGACCACTCTTTCTTGAACACCGTCACCATGGCGGCGATGAACCCGCCGAACGCCCCGATCATCGTGAATCCGCCGATCGACGCGAGATCGCGGGTTGTAAAGAACTGATTCCACGTCCATGCCGCGGCCACCAGCACCAGAAGCATCAGAACTCCGGCCTTGTTCACGGTACCGGAGATCGTCATCGACGGTCCATACCCGGCGTGAACGGCGGTTCCGGTGTACGTGGCGGTACTCAGCACCGGATTCGAGGATTTCATACGCATATTCATTTAGACGCCTGATATCAACTATAGGTTATAAGAGTGAGGGCGATACGATAGCTGCCATGCGACTGCTGATCGTATTCCTGCTGAGCGGCTGGCTTCTCCTGGCGCAATCGGAACACTGGGTTGCCACCTGGGCCACTTCTCAGCAGCTTTACCGCGCTGCTCCGCCCGCCAGCCGCCCTCCGGCCCGGCCTTCCCGGCCCAATCCCGCGCGCCGCTTCGGAATCCCTGCGGGACTTGACGGTCTGAACAATCAGACGGTCCGCATGATCGCCCGGACCAGCATCGCTGGACACCGCGTCCGCATCCGCCTCGCAAGCGCGCTCGGCAGCGGAACCGTGGAGTTCGGATCCGCGCATATCGCAATCCAGAGTAAGGACTCGGCCATCACCCCCGGTTCCGACCGCGTTCTCACCTTCAGCGGAAAGCCCCGGGCGACGCTCTACGCCGGAGCCACTCTGGTGAGCGACCCCGTCGACCTCGATCTGCCGCCGCTCGCCCATGTCGCCGTGAGTCTCTATGTACCCGGAGAAATCGGTCCCCCGACCAGCCACACCTTCGCGCTCCACACCACCTGGATCTCAAAAGAAGGCGACTTCACCGCCAAACCGGACATT
>DASZUZ010000493.1:0-4518 GCA_035547415.1 Bryobacteraceae bacterium
CGGGAGCGTGGCATTTACGATCTCGCCGGAAGGCGCCGCCTGGAGCGCGACCAGCAGCGCGGACTGGCTCACGCTGACCGCTGCATCCGGCTCTGGCAGCGGCACGATCGCCTGGAGCTACACAGCGAACAACTCGATTACGCCGAGGGTCGCCACTATCACGACTCTCGGGCAAACCTTGACGGTGATTCAGGCAGGCGCGGCGCTGAACCTGTCACCGTCCTCGGCTGCAGTCGGACCGGCGGCGGGAAGCGCCGCCCTGACGTTCACCGTAACCCCGGCTGCAAACTGGACGGCTGTCTCGAGCGCCGCATGGCTCACGGTGTCCCCGCAATCCGGAAACGCCAATGCGGCACTCACATACTCCTGGACAGCAAATAGTTCAGCCAAAGCGCGCGAAGCGACGATTACGATCGGCTCCAGTTCCTTCACTCTCGTCCAGAGAGGCGCCGACGGAAGTTTCACACCGTGGGGAACTTCGGGTTACGGGCAGATCCGGACCATCGCCGGAAGCGGAAGCGGCGGCTTTAGTGGCGATTCCGGCCCGGCGACGGCGGCTTCATTGAGTTCTCCTTCCGGTGTCGCTGTCGATGCCAACGGGAATGTGTACATCGCGGACACTGGCAACAATGGCATTCGCCGGGTAGACGCCGTCACGGGAAAGATCACGACGGTCGCGGGCAGTGTGTACTCCGGACTTGCTGGCGATGGTTCGGCTGCAACGTCAGCCAGCTTGTATCAGCCTTCCGGCGTCGCGCTGGACCGCGCCGGAAATCTTTTTATCGCGGACACGTCGAACAGTCGTGTTCGTCGTGTGGACGCGGTTACGGGGATCATCACGACGGTGGCGGGAGGAGGCAATTACGGGTTGGGCGATAACGGCCCGGCCGTCCTTGCATCTCTCAATTCTCCGCGAGCAGTCATCGTTGATGCCTATGGGGACCTCTTTCTCGCGGATGCCTCCAGTCAGCGTGTCAGGCGGGTGGATGGGGTAACGGGCATCATTACGACCGTCGCGGGCACTGGATCGCTCGGCGTGACCGGCGACGGCGGACTCGCCACGGCCGCGCTGCTGAACACCCCCTCCGCACTGGCGTTGGACCCTATGGGGAACCTGCTGATTGCGGATTCCGGAAACAGCCGTATCCGCCGGGTGGACGCATCAACCGGTAACATCACCACCGTCGCCGGCAATGGCTGTTGCGGCTTCGCGGGTGATGGGGGGGCCGCGAAATCCGCCCTGCTGAACTCGCCGGCCGGTATTGCTGCCGATAAAGCGGGAAACCTGTATATCGCAGATACCTCCGATAATCGAATCCGTCGCGTCGACGCCGTGACCGGAGTCATCACAACCATTGCCGGCTCCAGTTTCCCCGGATTCAGTGGCGACGGTGGGCCGTCGGCTGCTGCCAGTCTGAATGCCCCGGCCGGACTCGTCATTGGAAACGATGGCAACCTTTATTTCGCCGACCGTTCGAACCTGCGTATCCGGGTCGTCGACCTTTCGAGCCCGCAGGTAATTCTTTCGGCGGCCTCCGCAGCCGTGCCGGTCTCGTCCGGCACGGGAAACGTCGGGCTCACGATATCCCCGGCAGGCTCGGCGTGGATTGCGACGAGCGACGCTGCATGGCTGACGCTGACGACGCCTTCAGGAACTGGGGATGGAACCGTTGGATATGCTTTCACTGCAAACAACTCCCTTTCCGCCAGGACGGGTACGATTTCGGTTCTGGGCCAGACACTCACGGTGACCCAGGCGGCAGCGGCCGTGACCCTTTCTGCGGCGTATGCCTCAACGGCCCCGGCGGCGGGGAGCGGAACGGTGCTGCTCACCGTAGCGCCGTCAGCCCCTTGGACGGCTTCGAGTAACTCGTCGTGGTTGACGGTGACTCCCGCATCTGGCAACGGGACTACGACCATCGCATGGACTTGCACCGCGAACACGAGCACCGCCGCCAGAACGGCGATCCTGACGATTGCGGGAGAGCTGTTCACGTTCGTGCAGTTGGGGTCCTCAGGTTCTTATACGCCGTGGGGTCCCGGGACAAGCCCCGGCCAGATCACAGCAATTGCCGGCAACGGAACAGCCGGTTTCAGCGGAGATGGCGGTGCGTCTCCGGCCGCCCAGCTCAACCAGGCTGGTGGCGTTGCGATCGATGCCAAAGCAAACCTGTATATCGCGGATTCCCTTAACAACCGGATTCGCAAAGTAGATCCCGTTACTCATGTGATTACGACAGTCGCCGGAAATGGCAGCGGAGGGTCCGCGGGAGACGGTGGCCCTGCTACATCGGCGCAACTTCACGGGCCGCAGGGCCTGGCCGTGGACGCACGTGGAAATCTCTTCATCGCGGATACGCTCAACAGCAGAATTCGGCGTGTGGACAGCGCTACCGGAACCATCACGACGGTGGCGGGCTCCGCTCCGTGTTGCGGCTACGGGGGGGACGGCGGCCTCGCGACAGCCGCGTCTCTCTACAATCCGAAAGCCGTTGCGCTGGATGCAGGCGGGAACCTGTTCATCGCCGATACCAATAATGGGCGGATTCGCAGGGTAGATGCTTCGACCGGAATCATCACAACGGTTGCAGGCTATTGTTGCGGATATAACGGCGACGGCATCCCGGCTGTTTTCGCGACCCTGAACAGCCCGCAGGGAATCGCTCTCGATTCGGGCGGAAATTTGTACATTGCCGATCAGACCAATATGAGGGTTCGCCGCGTCGATGCGGCGACGGGCATCATCTCGACTGTCGCCGGTAACGGGCAGTGCTGTACCCCGGGCGACAACGGGCCTGCCATCTCGGCAAACCTGTATCCTGCGGGCGTGGCGGTCGATTTGAGCGGCAACCTGTTTATCTCTACTTCGAGCGGTATCCGGCGGGTAGACCCGGCGACAGGACTGATCACGACGATCGCTGCCTCTCCGGGGACGGGACTGGCTGCCGATATCACCGGGAACTTGTACATTGCCAATTCAACCAGCTCGCGAGTTCTTTTCGTGGATTTCAGCAGTCCGCGGGTTACGTTGGCTGCGCCCCAAACGAATACCGTCTCGGCATCGGGTGCTGGGAGTGTGGCGCTGACGATCTCTCCGGGGGGCGCCATCTGGTACGCATCGAGCAACGCGCCCTGGCTGACGCTGACCAACGCCAGCGGCGAGGGTAACGGCGCTATTAACTACAGCTTCACCGCCAATAACTCCCTGAGCCCGAGAACCGGTCTGATTGATGTCTATGGCCAGACATTCGCCGTGACGCAGTCCGGTGCCACCGTGGCGTTGTCATCGTCGTCCGCGATCGTCGATAACTCAGCCGGGAGCGGCGTCGTGAACCTGACCGTCACGCCCGCCGCCGCATGGACTGCATCGAGCAGCGCCTCCTGGCTGACGATCAGTCCGGCGTCCGGAAATGCCGGCGCCTCTCTGACTTATTCGGTCGCCACCAACCCGGGCAGCGCGCCGCGGACAGCGGCTGTGACCGTCGGCGATACGAGTTTCACCGTCCTGCAGCTGGGTTCCGCGGTGGCCTACAATGTGTGGAATTCAGACGCGTGGGGGACGATTCGAACGATAGCCGCCCTGGCTCAGTTGAACAATCCGACCGGTGTAGCCGTGGATGCAGCGGGGAATGTCTATATCGTCGATACAGTCGCCGGCAGTATACGCCGGGTGGACGCAGCGACAGGAACAATTACGACGATTGCGAGCCAGTGCTGTGCCGCTCCGACGAGTCTCACGCTGGACGCAGCGGGGAATTTGTACTTCGCCGATTGGGCAAGAATATGTCGGGTGGATGCGGCTACGAAGGCGATTACGACCGTGGCAGGCAATAACATCCTTGGGTTTAGTGGCGACGGCGGCCTCGCAACGTTGGCCCAGTTAGACGCGCCACAGGGACTCGTTGCCGACGCCTGGGGCAACCTGTACGTCGCGGATAGCGGTAACAATCGAATTCGGCGAGTTGACGCTGCTACGGGTCTGATCACAACGGTCGCCGGCACAGGCTCGGTCGGATCGAACGGCGACGACGGTCCTGCTTTGGCGGCGCAGTTGAATGATCCCCGGGCTGTGGCTCTGGACCGCGCGGGAAATCTCTTCATCGCCGATACATTGAACAATCGCATCCGGAAAGTGGATGTATCGACAGGTCTCATAACTGCCGTCGCGGGTACGGGCACTCCCGGTTATGGAGGAGACGGCAGTCAGGCCGATCTCGCGCTGCTTTTTGACCCGCAGGGCATCGCGGTGGATGGCAAGGGGAATCTGTTTATCTCCGATACTGGCAATTCCCGAATCCGCCGCGTTGACGGGGCAAGCGGCGTGATTACGACTGTATTCGGTAACAATTCTTGCTGCTCGGGCTTTGGCGTTCCCGGGCTGCCCGGGCAACCGAATTCGCCGCGAGGCCTCGCGGTCGACGGTACCGGCAATCTCTACATCGCGGATAGCGGCGCCCATCGCGTAGAATTCATCGACTACACAACGCCGGAAATCGTTCTTTCCGCCTCATCCGTGAG
>DASZUZ010000494.1:0-5378 GCA_035547415.1 Bryobacteraceae bacterium
CAGATCCCGCAATAGAGGACCTCGATCTCGACCTGTTCATCGCCCAGCGGACCGGGATCGTAAGAAAAAGGCTCCAGTTTTCCGTGAACCTGCGTTGCGGCAAGCGCGTGAATTTCACTCATGAACACTGGATGCGCGATCGGCTGCGCGAGTCGCTTTTTCACCCGCCGGCGATGGTATAAGCTGCACGAAGCGAAGACCCATGCTGAACCGCAGAACCTTTCTTGCCGCAACGGTGGCGACCGGCCTCAATGCAGCCGGCAAGGCGCCCTTGATCATCGACTCCCACGTCCACGTCTGGAAGCACGATCAAAGGTTCCCTTTTGCCAAAGAGGCGCGCCCTCCCGCCGAAGACGCCTCCGCCGGGATGCTGCTCGATCTGATGAAAGCCAATGGCGTCGCGCGCACAGTGATCATTCAGGTGATCCACTACCGTTGGGACAACAGCTATCTGGCGGACGTGCTGAAGCGCTACCCGGGACAGTTCAAAGGCGTCTGCCGCGTCAATCCGGAAGATCCCGCGGCGCCGGATCACCTCAGCCGGCTAACGGAAGAACAGGGATTCCATGGCGTGCGGCTCAGCCCGGCCGCTGGAGCCGCGGGCGACTGGATTCGCGGTCCCTTGATGCCTCCTCTGTGGAAGCGCTGCGCTCAACTCAGGGTTCCGATGACGGTGCTGGCGCCCGTGACGCGAATGCCCGATATCGCTCCGCTCATTGAGCAGAATCCCGATCTGACAGTTGTTATCGACCATCAGGCCGATTCACCACTGAACCAGCCCGAGAAGCTCGAGATGCTGCTGTCCCTGCAACGCTACCCGAAGGTTTTCGTAAAGATCTCGCATATGTGGTCCCTGTCGAAAGAGCCGTATCCATATCCTGACGCCCAGCTTCAGGTCAGGCGGCTCTACGACAGGTTTGGAGCGAAGCGCCTGATGTGGGGCACGGACTGGCCGATCTCACTCAAGCAGCTTCCCTATGCGAAGGCGGTCGAACTATTCCGCGACCATATGGACTTCTTTACACCGGAGGACCGCCAATGGATCCTCGGCAAAACGGTTCAGCAAGTATGGCCGTTCGGATTGTAAATCAGGCCTTCGGCTGGTTTTCCGTTCGCCGGATCCACTTGTAGGCGGCTACCGAGTTTCTCCAGAAGTACTTTTCGGCGGCGGCTTTTCCCTTCGCGTCGAAATACGCGCGGACAATTTTCAGTTCAACCGGATACTCCGCCCAGGTGTCGCTGTTCGGCCAGTCGCTGCCGTAAATGAGGCGGTCCTCCCCGAAGAGATCGAACATCTCGTCAATGAAGGGCTTGTAAAAGGCCGGATCTTCCACCGCCTTACCGTTTACCTTGCGCACCACGCCGGACACTTTGAAGTAGACCTGTTTTCGCGCCGCGAGCGTCCGCAGATTGGCTTCGTATTGTTTCAGCGCGGCCGATTCTTTGGGCTTTACCAGGCGCGGCAGGTGATCGACGACAATGCGCAGCGATGGAACCTTGTCGGTCAGGCGCACCAGATCCGCGATGAGCTTCGGATCGGGATTCGCCGTATCCATCACCAGATCCGCCTGCGCCAGAAGTTTCAGGCCAGAGATAAACTCCGGTTTGCCGATCGCGGCGGTGAAATCCCGGTCCCAGAGATTGCCGTAGCGGATGCCGCGGAAGAGCGGGTTCTTGTGAAACCGTTCGAGTTGCTGCCGGAAATCCGGCTTATCGGGCTCGAGATCGCCAACCGTGCCGACGAGGATCTTGTCTTTCGCCGCGATGTCGAGCACCCACTGGTTGTCTTCCAGCCAGGGACTGGCTTCGACTTCGATCGCTCCCACAATGCCGAGCGGAACCGCAATCTTCCGGTAACGCTCAATCGACGCGGTCTTGTAAAGGACCGGATCGTTCTTCGGGGGCCATGGCACGCCTTGCGGGCGGCTGACGTCGAAAAGGTGGATATGGCAATCGATGATGGGCATGGAGGCGGCGGCTTCGGTCGTCTGCTGCAGGGCGACCGCCGCGCTGGTGGCTAAGAATGTTCGTCGGTTCACGGTAGAGACCTTTTTATCAAAGCTGTACGATTCCACGATTGAGCGCGGCCACGGCGGCCTGCGTCCGGTCGCTGACATTGAGACGTCCCAGGATCGCGTTGACGTGCCATTTTACGGTACCTTCGGTGATTCCGAGGCGGTCCGCGATCTGTTTGTTACTGAGCCCTTTCACGATCAGTTCCAGAATCTGCTGCTCGCGGGGACTGAGTTCGGAACTCGGCAACCGGTTCGCCAGAGTGTCCCTCACGGAAGGCGGCAGGTATTGAACGCCCGAATGGACCCGGCGAATCGCATCGAGCAGATCGTCGTGAGGCATGCCTTTGAGAAGGTAGCCCTGAGCCCCGGCTTTCATCGCTTTGTGAATGTCTTCGTCTCCCTGATAAGTGGTCAGAACGATGAAGACAGCAGCGGGATGAGTTGCCCGGATTGCCCGAATGGCATCGACGCCGCTCTGTTCCGGCATGCGCAGATCGATCAGCGTGACGTCAGGGCGGTGCTTCTCGAAGAGTTCGATTGCCTGGCGCCCATTGCTTGCCTGGGCGACGACCTTCATGTCCGACTGCGAATCGATCATGGTTGCAAGACCGAGGCAGACGATCGGGTGATCGTCCGCGAGCATGACGCGGATGGGCGGTTTAGTGGCTGCTTGCGCCGATTCTGGCATGTTTGGCTCCTGATGGCAGGCGCGCAATGACCTGCGTTCCTTTTCCCGGGCTGCTGCGCACCTGGAGGGCGCCGCCGGACTGCTCGATGCGCTCGTGCATTCCGACAATTCCGTAGTGGCCATTCTCCCGCACGGTTTCCGGCGAGAATCCCCGCCCGTCGTCGGTCACTTCCAGCGTTACCTCCTCGGGCTCAAACCGGAGAACGACATCGATCCGGGCCGGGTGCGCGTGGATAACAGCGTTCCGAATCGCCTCTCGCGCGATCAGCAGAAGGTTACGGTCCGCCGTACTCTCCAGAGGCGCTGGGGTACCTGCAATTTCAGCGTGTACCGGAATCCCCTCGGCCGCCGTGATCTGGCGCGCGAAATCGTGCAGCGTCCCTGCAAGCGTATGATCGATCGTGGAATGACGCAGGTCCCATACCGCTTCCCGGGCTTCGTTGATTGTCAGCCGGATCTGCGTGGCGGCACGATCCAGCAGTTCACGGACTTTACCGGCGGCCGATACGGGCATGCTGCGCGCTGCCTCCAGCAGCGTCGAGACTCCGACGCAGCCCTGGATCACCGTATCGTGCATTTCGCGCGCGAGCCGCGTGCGCTCCGCCAGCACTAAGGCATAGCGCGCCCGGGTCTGACGGGCGTACAGGCGCAGGACCGCCCAGATCGTCAACCCCGTGAGAAGCGCGACGCACGCGTAAAACCACCACGTTTCGTAAAAGTGCGGCCGCAGGATGAACGGCAGTACGGCCTCCGTCACGTGGTCCGGGCGCGCTCCATCGCGCGCGACAACGCGGAAGCGATAGGCGCCGGGGGGAAGATTCGTGTAGTATGCGGAGCGCCGGTTCGGCGAAGGCGTCCATGTCTCATCGAAGCCTTCCAGCCGGTACTGGAAAGTGACTCGGCTCGGAGACACGAGGTTCGGCGAAGTGTAATCGATTTCGAGTTTGCCGCGGCCGGGTGGAATGACAATGTGTTCCGCGAGCGGAATCGCGCGGTCATCCGCGAGGAGCGATTCAATTAGCACCGGCGCGTCCGGCGTAACGCGGAGGCGCCGGGGGTCGATGCGTACCGCGCCCTTGACGCTGGGAAACCAGAACTCGCCCGCACGGGTCTGGCAGCCTGCCCGCTGTTGGCCGCCGTTCATCTGACTGGAACGCATGCCATCGTCCGTCCCGTACGGCACCACAGCGATCGGACCCGCCCGGCCACCCGCAACAGCATCCAGTTCCCGGCGTTCCGCGGAAAAGATGCCGGCAGGGCTGCTCATCCACAGGCGACCGTGTCGGTCGTCCAGAATCTGATAAATGGTGTTACTGAGCAGGCCGTCTTTGGTGGAGTAACGCGTAATCCTGCCTTCGCGAATTCGCACCAGACCGTTGCCTCTCGTGCCCAGCCACAGCGAACCGTTACCGTCCGGCAGGATCGTCCAGACGCGCTCGTTGCCGAGACGCTGAAAGACCGGATCGACGATGAATCGGCCGTCGCGCACGCGATTGAGCCCGCCATCCGATCCCACGAGCAGATCGCCGTTGCTGTCTTCGGCGAGCACCCGGACGCCGCCGTACGCGAGGCCATCCTCCAGATAGAAGGTCTTCAGAGCGTGCCCGTCCCAGCGAGAGAGGCCGCTCCCGGTCGCGATCCAGATCAGTCCTTTGCGATCTTCGAGAAAATCGCGGATATTGTTGGAGCGAAGACCATTCCGCATGCTGAAGAGTTCCGCGCTATTACCCGCGATCCGAAGGAAACCCTGGCTCGAACTCGCCAGCCATCGTACTCCGTCGCGATCCACATAAATGGTCCGCGCTCGAAAATGCTCAAACGGCGCGGGCGGGCGAAACGGGATCAGACGGTCCGCTTCATCGCGATAAAGATATCCCGTGCCGGTTCCGATCCATAACGTCCCGTCCGGATCTTCGTAAACAGTGGCGACATTGTCATTGGCCAGACCGTCTTTCGTCGTAACTGTTCGCACGGCGCTGCGGCTGAGCCGGAGCAGACCGTCCTGAGTGCCCACCCACAGGTTCTGCTCGCGATCTTCGAAGACTGAAAGAACGGTGTTATCGGGCAGCGTGTCACCATCGCGATAAACGGTTTGGCGCCCATCGGACGCGATCCTGATAAGACCGTCGCCCACCGAACCCGCCCAGAGATTGCCTTCGTGGTCCAGGCAGATCGAACGGACACCGATCGGTTCGAGAGAGGAGGGTTGCCCACTGCCGGTACCGTAGAAACGGAACACGCCCGAGTCGCCGGCAATCCACAGAGAACCGTCTGTTGCCGGCAGAATCGAGTATGCATCGTCGATGGCAGGGTTGTTCGGGCGAGGCCGCACCATCTCATCACCGCGCACAGTGAAAAGCCCATAGCTGGTAACCACCCGGATGACACCCTGACTATCCACGCAGATCGAGCGAGCCGCGAGGATGGGCGCTTCGCCGCGTCCATCCAGGCGCACAAAATGATCATGATCGAGCCGAAAGAAGCCGCGGTCCGTACCGACCCAGAGGCGGCTCTCGCGATCTTCGGCGATCGCACGGACAAACCCGTTCGTCAACCCTTCTTTAGCCCCAAACGCATGAAAAGCTCCGGATCGCATCCGCACGAGTCCGCCGCCTTCGGTCCCGATCCACAGGCCGCCATCGTGCGCGGGAAGAAGCGCGAGAACGCTGTCATCA
>DASZUZ010000495.1:0-5929 GCA_035547415.1 Bryobacteraceae bacterium
TTGAAAGACGACGGCAGCACGGCCTGCGGCTGCTGGATTTACAGCGGGGTCTTTCCGAAAGAAGGCTACAACCGGGCTCGCGAACGCAGGCGAACGCCGGGAAACTACACGAGCCCGAACTGGGGCTTCTCCTGGCCCAAGAATCGCCGCATCATGTATAACCGCGCATCGGCCGATCCGGAAGGCAAGCCCTGGTCGGAACGAAAGAAATACATCTGGTGGGATGAAAATCAGAAGCGCTGGACCGGTCTCGATGAACCCGACTACGAACCCGACAAGCCGCCCTCGTACAGACCCCCCGCCGGATCGCGCGGCATGGCATCCATCGCCGGCGACTCGCCGTTCATCATGAAGCCGGACGGCAAGGGCTGGCTCTTCGCGCCCGGCGGAACCAAAGACGGGCCTCTCCCGACGCACTACGAGCCCATCGAATCGCCTCTGGCGAACCCGCTGTATGGCCAGCAGTCCAGCCCGGCGATCGAGGTGTATGAGGTGCCTCTGAATCCGGTTTCGGTTCCTCTCGATCCCGAATTCCCGATCGTCGCCACCACTTACCGCTTGACCGAGCACTATCTGAGCGGGCCCATGAGCCGCTTCAACAGCTGGCTCAACGAACTGCAGCCGGAGATGTTCATCGAGATCAGCCCGGAACTCGCCGCCGAGCGCGGCATCGAACACGGCGGCTGGATGGTGGCGTGGAACAAACGCGCGGCCATTGAAGCGAGGGCCATGGTGACAAAGCGCATCCGCCCGCTGCGGCGTGAAAACGGAGTCATTCACCAGATCGGGATCCCCTTCCACTGGGGCTTCGCCGGTGAAACGCTGGGCGCGATGGCCAACGACCTGACCTCCATCGTGGCCGATCCGAACGTCAGCATGCACGAAGCCAAGGCCTTCGTCTGCAACGTGAAGCCAGGCCGGGTGGCGGAACATCGTGACGCCGCGCTGCCTTTTGCGCCTCGCCCCTCCTACACATCGACTTCGAAACGTTCTGACCGGCCGGAGGGATTGTCCGAATGAACTCTGAACTGCTGGACGCATTCCGGCGTCCGGAACCGCCGGCCCCGCGCACTCAGACCGGGTTCTTCACCGACACGACGCTCTGCATCGGCTGCAAGGCGTGTGAGGTCGCCTGTAAGCAGTGGAATCAGCTTCCGAGCGACGGTCTGAACTGGACCGGCAACAGTTATGACAACACGGTGATGTTGTCGGCGACGACATGGCGGCACGTGGCGTTCGTCGAGCAGTTCGATCGCGATGGCCAGCCGCCTCGATGGCTCATGATGAGCGACGTCTGCAAGCACTGCGAGCAGGCGCCCTGTCAGGAAGCCTGTCCCACCGGTTCGCTGATCTATAACGAATTCGGCAACGTCTACGTCCAGCAGGACATCTGCAACGGCTGCGCGTACTGCGTCGTGGCGTGTCCGTTCGGCGTTCTCGGCCGGGATGCCGCGGATGGCCGCGCGCACAAGTGCACTCTCTGTTACGACCGGCAGAAGGACGGCATCACTCCCGCGTGCGCCAAATCCTGTCCGACGGCCTCGATCCAGTTCGGCCCCGTTGACCAGCTTCGCGAAATGGCTCGCGAACGCGTCAAAGAATTGCACGCGCGCGGTGAAACGGACGCTTACCTCTACGGTGACAAGCCCTGGGGCGATTACAGCTCGTTGTCGTCTTTCTTTCTTCTGAAAGACAATCCGACCGTATACAATTTGCCGGAAGCGCCGCGCCGTCCCGCGGCCCGTCTGAAGTCGAATTTACTGACAAGTCTGGCTGCGGCCGTCGGTCTGGCTGCCGCTTCGGCGCTGTTCTTCAGGAAGGAGCGGTAAATGGCGGATTACTACGGCATTCCCATGCTGAAGCGCCCCCTCTGGCGCTGGGAGATCGCCCTGTATTTTTTCGCCGAGGGCATCAGCGCGGGTTCATTCGTCCTCGCCACCATGGCAGACGTGTTTGGCGGACGGCGCTATCGAAAACTGATTCGCGCGGCGGATTACATTTCTGTGGCGATGTTGCTCCCCTGCCCGCCGCTTCTCATCGCCGATCTCGGACGCCCCGAGCGTTTTCATCACATGCTCCGCGTCTTCAAGCCCACCTCTCCGATGAACCTTGGAGCATGGGCGCTGACTGGCTACGGGCAGCAGGCCGCGCTCGTTGCATTCTGGCCGAAGACCGCGCTTCGCCTCGCCGGGCTGCCCTTCGCCCTTTTTATGGTCGCGTACCCGGGAGTTCTGCTCACCACGACGAGCATCCCGCTATGGAATCGGACGCGAGCGCTCGGGGCGGTGCTCGGCACGAGCTCGATGGCAAGCGCTTCAAGCGCGCTCGAATTATGGGCCGCGGTGAAAGATGCTCCGCGGGCAACGCGCGAGTCGCTTCACTCGATCACCACGGTGGCGCATGTGGCGGAAGCCGCGGCTCTGACCACGTATGTCGCCCAATCCCATGAGACTCTGCAGCCGCTTACGAAGGGCCGCTACTCTCGCATGTTCTGGGCGGGAGCGGTTGCGGTCGGCGTGGCTCTCCCGATGATCCTCGCGCCCGGGCGCGGCTCAAAACACGCCCGCACCCGGACGATCCTGTCATCGGTCTCTTCTCTCGTGGGAGCCCTGGCCTTGAAATGGGCCATCGTTCACGCCGGACGTGACTCAGCCGATGACCCGGCGGCGAACCGTTACGCGACCCGTTCGGCCGGCTCTCTCAGAGAGAATCCCGTGTCCCGTACTCTTTGAGCTTGTTGTGCAGCGTCTTGAGGCTGATGCCCAGAATCTCCGCGGCCCGCGTCTTGTTGTTCCGGGTATGTTCCAGTGTGCGAAGGATGAGATTCGTCTCCGCCTCCTCCACCGTCGTGCCGATCGGAACCCGAACCGCTTCGACGTCGCCATGCGCGTGCTCGGCGGGAGCAGCCGGCGGCGCAAAGCCCGACCCTGCAGCGGCGGCCGCCACCGCGGCCTGAGCGGGTGGAGGCGCTGCCTGCTGTTTCGGCTGAAGGTTGACCGGAAGGTGACTGACCTGAATCGTGCCTTCGCCGGCGATAATCACGGCCCGCTCCATCGCGTTACGAAGCTCGCGGACATTGCCCGGCCAGTCATGACGCAGGAACGCTTCAATCACTTCCGGCGCAAGATCCGTCACCTTCTTGTCATGCTTGCGATTCAGGTCGGCGATCATGCTCTCCGCGATCGACGGAATATCGTCGCGGCGTTCGCGCAACGGCGGCAAATGGACGTGGAAAACATTCAGGCGATAAAAGAGGTCCTCGCGGAGGTGTCCTCCCCGGACCGCCTCGTCCGGGATCTTGTTCGTAGCGGCGACCACGCGGACATCCACTTCAAACTCGGCCTTGCCGCCCAGCCGCCGGACTTTGGAATCTTCAAGAATACGAAGCAGCTTGGCCTGCGTCGCCATTGGCATTTCGCCGATTTCGTCGAGCAGAAGCGTGCCGTGCTGCGCCAGTTCGAAACAGCCGGCGCGGCGTTCGGAAGCGCCTGTGAACGATCCCTTTTCGTGCCCGAACAGCTCGCTTTCGATCAGTGTTTCGGGTAACGCCGCGCAGTTGATCGCGACAAACGGACCCTGCCGGCGCGGGCTGAGAGCGTGAATCGTGCGCGCGACCAGTTCCTTTCCGGTGCCGCTTTCGCCGGAGATCAGGACGCACGCGCGGCTGGGCGCTGCCTGCTGCAGCAGCGCAAAGATTTCCTGCATGCGCGCGGACCCGCCGACCAGTTCACCCACGGCGCCTTTATATTGAAGCTGCCGCTCGAGCACGCGCTTTTCGTTGCGCAGTCCGGATTGGGCGGCGGCCCGCCGCAACAACACCTGCAATACGTTCGGTTGAATCGGCTTTTCGACGTACCAGAAAGCGCCCAGTTCGTGAACGGTTCGCACGGCCGTCTCCACGTTGCCGAACGCCGTAACGACAATCACCGGCGGCATGTCGCCGCTTTCGCGCAGCGCCCGCAGAAGGCCAAAGCCATCCACGCCAGGCATATTCATGTCAGTGACGATGACATCCGCCGGGAACGTATCGAGTTTGTCGAGGGCCTCCCGGCCATCGGACGCTGTTTCCGCCTGCATCCCCCATGCTTTCACCATGCCGGCCAGGCCGGTGCGTTGGCTGCTCTCGTCATCGACTATTAAAACGTTCAAATCAAACTCCGTGTAAATTCGTTACGATTTGATTCTAAGTCGGCCGGGACAGTAAGTGCCCTCCGGCGGAGTATTTTAGGACACATCCGGTTTCCGGACGTCTGCTTTCGGGCTTTGGCGACGCGGGTGATGGGATAATTATTGATAGCCGATGGTCGAAGATCTGATCCGCCGCGCCCGGCGCCGTATCGTCGTGAATGAGACAATGCGGCAGCTTGCGTTCGCCTGCGCGATGGCGATCGCCGGCATTGCTCTTGTCCTGCTGCTGGGCACCAGGTACCTCGAATGGTGGACCGTGGCGCTTTTCGCGGCAGCCGGTCTGATCGCCGGTCTTGCGAGAATCTGGCGGGCGGTTCCGGGGGAATATGCGACCGCCGTACGGCTGGATCGCGACGCCCGGCTCAGTGATGCGCTCTCCACGGCATTCTACTTTTCCTCTCATCGGACATCGTGGCCCGAGTTTCAGCGGCAGCAGCGGGAGCAGGCCGAAGCGGCGGCGGCCCGCATCAGCCTCGACGAAGCCGTTCCCTTTACTTTTCCTCGCGCGCTTTATGCGATGGCGGCGCTGACGCTCCTCGCGTCCGGGCTGGTTTTTCTCCGCTACAACGTCTCGAACGGACTCAACCTGCGGCCTCCCCTGACGGAGGTTCTGTTCGAAGACCTGGCGGCGAAACAGATCGCGAAGAAGCAGCCGGGCATGGACCCGGCGCGGCGGAAGCGGCTGGAATCGGCGGAATCGCTTCTGGCGAAACTCGGCGTGCCCATCAATCCGGACGAACAGAAGATGCCCGAAGCGGCGCTCGACAAGGCGATCGAACAGGCTCTCGAACGGCCTGCTGCTCCCAATGACAAGGGACAGAAGGGCGCATCCTCCGGAAAATCGGAAAACGGCAAGCCAGGAAATGGTCTGCAGCAGTCCCCGGACGGAGATCCGCTCGATGGAAAGTCATCGGAGGGAGATCAGGCGGGCGATAACAAATCGCCCGGTCGTCAGGATAGCCCCGCGGGCGACAAAGGAAACGCGAAGAATAACAACGGAGACGGTTCTCCCGGTCTGATGTCGCGCCTGAAGGATGCGGTTTCGAATATGTTCTCGAAAGCCCGGCAGGACGACAACAAATCGGGACAGAAAAACGGCCAGGAGCAGCAGGCCCAGGCGGGCAAGTCGGACAAATCCGGTGGCGAAAAGGGCAACTCGGGGAAGGGCCAGGATCCGGGTCAGAATCAGGCTGACGCGCAGGACGGCGAACCGAGCGGAGAGGCGCAGGAAGGTCAGCAGGCGCAGGGAAAGGCCGGTTCGAAAAGTTCACAGCAATCGGCGCAGGCGGGCAGCGGAGTGGGAAGTCAGGACGGCGCCAAGGATCTGCGCGCCGCCGAGCAACTCAAAGCGATGGGCAAGATCAGCGAGATCATCGGAAAACGCGCCGCGACCGTCACCGGTGAGACCACAATTGAGGTGCAGTCCGGCAATCAGCAACTGCGGACGGCCTACTCGAGCAACGCGGCCTCTCATGGAGAGGCGGACAGCGACGTGAGCCGCGATGAAATCCCGGTCTCTTTGCAGTCCTACGTGCAGCAGTATTTCGAGCAGGTCCGAAAATCGGCGCCCCCCGCGAAATCCAGCCGGTAGCGGGCTTAGAGTCCTTGATCTCACAATCGGCCCTGTGAGATACTGCGGGACGCAGTATAAATGTTGTCGGGTCGATGCCAGTGAACGAAAGGAAGCTACGGCGATCGTAGCTTTTTCTTTTTGGGGCCCTGCTTCGGTCTGGCGCGTTCA
>DASZUZ010000496.1:0-2479 GCA_035547415.1 Bryobacteraceae bacterium
CGGGAAGTCATCATGTTCCCGATGAACCAGAATGCGGAGGACCTGATGATGAACGCGCCGAACACGGTTCGGCCCGAGCAGCTTCGGGAGTTGCATATTCAGATCGCGATGCCAAAGAGCAAAGAAAAGAAGTAGATCAAAAAATAAAGCAGAAACGGGGCCCTCCGAAAGGACGGGCCCCGTTTCTGTTATTGATAGTTTACGCCGGGCGGAAGCGCGGCGGCAGGGCAAAAAGCCCTGCCCCACAATCTCAGGAGTGGCCGGCGTGCGGCAGCGTTGGACCCGTAAACGACGTCTCCGCCGATCCCGCTTCCTTCTTCGCTTCTTCTTCCCTGCCGAACAGCCGCAGAGCCGCAGCCGCGACATTTCCGACCGTAAAGCCGAAGTTCTTCATGATCACATCGCCCGGAGCCGAGGCTCCGTAGTGATCGATGCCGATCTTCACGCCTTCATCGCCGGCATAGCGATCCCAGCCGAATGTGGATGCTGCCTCGACGGTAACGCGCTTTTTGACGGCTTTCGGCAGCACACTCTCGCGATACGCCGCATCCTGCGCTTCGAACAGGCTCATGCCGGGCATGCTGACCACGCGGGGCTTCAGACCGTAGCCGGCAAGTTTCTCGGCGGCCTTGACGCACAGCGCCACTTCGGAGCCCGTGCCAATGAGGATGACGTCCGGCTGGCCGTCTGCCGCGTCGGACAGGATATACGCGCCTCTGGAGATGTCCGCGTTCTTCGCGTTCGAGCGATCGAGGTGCGGCACGTTCTGGCGCGTCAGCACGAACGCCGTGGGTCCATTGTGCTGCACGGCCCAGCCCCAGGCTTCCGCCGTTTCGGTCGGGTCCGCCGGGCGGATGACAGTCAATCCGGGAATGGCGCGAACTCCCGCGAGTTGTTCGATCGGTTCATGGGTCGGACCGTCTTCACCGACGCCGATGCTGTCGTGCGTGAAGACGTAAAACGCCTTCACCTGCATCAGCGCGCCGAGCCGCAGGGCCGGTTTCATATAGTCCGAGAACACGAAGAACGTCGCGCTGAAAGGCAACACGCCGCCATGCGCCGCCATGCCGTTCACCGCCGCGCCCATGGCGTGCTCGCGCACCCCGAACGCCACATTGTGGCCGCCATAGCCCCACACGCCGCCAACAGCGCCTTGCGCGGACGGCCCGCCGTACTCGGCCGGCTGAAAGTCACCGAGGCCCTTGAGGGCGGTGTTGGTGGAAGGGTTGAGATCGGCCGAACCACCGATGATATTCGGAATCCGCTTCGCGAGCGCGTTCAGCGCTTCCCCGCCCGCGACGCGCGTCGCGATCGATTTGTCGCCGGGCTTCCACTTCGGAAGATCGGCGGCGAAATTCTCGGGGAGTTTCCCGGCCGCGATCATCTCGAACTCGGCGCCTTCGGCCGGGAATGCAGCCTTATAGGCATCGACGCGAGCGCGCCATTCGCGCTGCGCCTGATCACCCTTCGGAATTGCCTGACGGAACACATCCACCGCATCCTGCGGCAGAAAGAACTTCTCGGTCGAAGGCCAGTCGAGCGCCTTCTTGGTCGCGAGGAGTTCTTCGTCGCCCAGGGGATTTCCGTGAGACGAAAAGCTGTCCTGCTTCTTCGGACTGCCGTAGCCGATATGCGTCCGAACCAGCAGGATCGAGGGACGATCCGAATCGTTCTTCGCCTCTTCGATCGCCGCGGCGATGTCTTCCACGTCGTTTCCGTCTTTAACGACGCGGGTGTGCCAGCCGTAGGCTTCGAAACGCTTCTGCACGTCCTCAGTGAACGTCAGATCGATGCCGCCGGCGAGCGTGATGTGGTTCATGTCATAGAGCGCGATCAGTTTGCCGAGGCGGAGATGTCCAGCCAGCGACGCGGCCTCCTGCGTGACGCCTTCCATGAGGCATCCATCCCCGCAGATGGTGTACGTGTAGTGATCGACGAGCGTATGACCCGGTTTGTTGTATTTCGCGGCCAGCCACGCTTCCGCAATCGCCATCCCCACCGCATTGCTGAACCCTTGCCCCAGCGGACCCGTCGCGACTTCCACGCCCGGCGTGTGATTCCGTTCCGGATGTCCCGGCGTCTTGCTCTCGAACTGCCGAAACCGCTTCAATTCATCGAGTGGCAAGTCGTAGCCGGTCAGATGCAGCAGACTGTACAGCAGCATCGATCCGTGCCCGGCGGAGAGGATAAAGCGGTCGCGATCGAACCACTCGGGATCCTTCGGATTGTGCTTGAGGAATTTCGTCCACAGCGTGTAAGCCATGGCGGCGGCGCCCATGGGCATACCGGGATGTCCCGAGTTAGCGTTCTGCACGCTGTCGGCGGACAGCATACGGATGGTGTTGATAGCAAGATTTTCGAGCGTCAGGGTTTCAGTCGTTGGCAATGGGTTCTCCGTTCGGGAAACAAACCGTTATTTTAGCCGGATAAAGCGCACGACGTTCCATCTATTTTGCTCGATCTTAACGATTCCGAGCAG
>DASZUZ010000497.1:0-4717 GCA_035547415.1 Bryobacteraceae bacterium
ATAATTGCGGGCGAGTTCCGGGTGATCGAACTTCGTGACCACCACGGGCGGTTGCCACCAGTAAGACTGCGGCGTGCCGTAGGCCTCGCGATAGAGCGAGTAGGGCGGTTGCGCGGGGCTGCCGGTAATCCGGTAATTGTAAGCAGCGAGCACTGTGGCTCCCAGCGCAAACGTGGTCAGGAAAGGTACGAGCGTCCGCCGGGAAACGTTCTTCCATCCCAGCCAGATGACGGCCGCCGACCAGAGGAAGGCTTCGGCGGGACGGGTCGCGAAGAGGACCAGCAGGCCCAGTGCGCAGACGACGGGACTGCGAGGTTTTCGGGTTAACCCTCCGAAGACGAGCGCGCCTCCGATCGCCGCGGCCGCACCCCCGAAATAGCTGTTCATCCAATAGCCGTAAATGCCGAACTGCAGCGCGGCCAGCATCGCTCCGAAGAACGCCCAGCGCGGAGGCAGAACGAACCCCAGCGCCCAGCACAGAACGCCGCACAGGATGCCCATGCTGAGCCACACGCCCCACCATGGATGGCCCGCGGCCACCTCGCCGGCCGCGAGAAACAGGCCCTGGCCGGGCTCGTATTGGGATGCGTAGGCCGGCTTGACGAGTTCGTACTCTGTCTCGAAATGTTTAAAGTAGGGCGGCGTGGGATTGGCGACTCTGCCATGAGCCAGCGTGTCTCCGAGCAGCAGATAACTGAATTCGTCGTGAACGCGGGGCAGCGGAAACGGGAACACCGGCAGAAGCAACACGCGAACGACCATCGGGAACAGCGCCACGGCAAGCGCGGCATGCCACCGCTTGCGCGAGAACGCGCTCAGGGTCCGCTCGAGGGCATGAAACGGCCGGGATGCGAGGCGCGGCGCGACAAACGCCAGCGCGATGGCCGCGAGAGCGAGTAACTCCATGAAATTCTGCAGAGACTTCGAACTCAGCAGGATCGAGTAAGTCATTCACCGCCCGATTCGGACAACGCCAGTTTTGCCAGTTGCGAGTCATCGAGCCGCGCCAGTTTGTAGGGATGCTCGTCCGGCTCAATCATCCAGACGTCGTGATCGTCGAGATAACGGGCCAGCGCTTCGTCGCTTGCGGGCGTGTAAGGCCGCGCATAGACAACTCGCTGGTTCCTGATATCGGCGCCATTGAACACCCACTCTTCGCAGAAGCAATGATCGGGCGAGTAGCGCACGAAGACGAGGTGTTTGCCCGGAATCCGCTCCAGCCAGGAGGTGATGTCGTCGCGAAGACGGCGGGCAGGATACAGCGATTCCCAGATAGGCGGCAGGTGACGGAGCTGGTCGGGAAGAATCGGCTCGACAGCGCGGCCGGTCGCGCCAAGCATCAACGTGAGACAGCAGGCTGTCACCAGTTGCCGCGACATGGCGACGCCCACCTCCCGCCTGCGCCACCACACCACCATGTGACGCCAGCACTGCACGATCACGAGCACGATCAGAATCGTGGCGGGGGCGCTCTGCGCGGGAAACCATGCGTGGTAAGTGGCCTTGTCAAGGATAAAAGGAACGGACGCGTACAGCCAGGGACGAATCCGCCGGTCGCGAAAAACGAAGCCGATGAAGGCCAGCGCGGGCGTGAAGAATGGTCCCACGAAGAAGCGCCAGAAGTTGCGGAGGCGTTCCCGCTCCGCATCGAATATGGCGGCCGGAGAATAGCGATTTTCGTAGAGATGAAGCTGGTTCAGATAATTGTCGCGTAATTCCGGAAAATCGAAGCTCGCGATGCGTACCGGCGGTTGCCACCAGTAAGGCTGCGGCGTTCCATAGACGCGCTGGTATTCGAGATAGGGCGGATTGGCGGGGCTGCCGGTGATGCGGTAGTTGTAATACGCGAGCGCGCCGGCGCCGGCGAGGAACACCAGCAGAAAAGGCGCGACGATCTGCGTGAACAAGGCGGTACGCGCGGTGAAGACAACGTAGACCAGCGCCACGGCGGACCACAGAAGGGCCTCGAAGGGACGCGTGGAAAACAACAGAATGATCGCGAAGGCGCACAAAGCGGCGGAAGAGCGCCGGGCGATGCCTCTTTTCATCCGGACCAGCGAGCCGAGCGCCAGCGCTCCGGCGGTGGCCGCGACAGCGCCTCCGAAATAGCTGTTCATCCAGAGTCCGAAAATGCCGAACTGCAGCGCGGCGGCAAACGCGCCGAACAGCGCCCAGACCGGCGGCAGAACATAACCCAAAGCCCAGCAGAGCGCGGCGCACATCACGCCGATGCTGATCCAGACCCCAAACCAGGCATGGCGGAAAACCACCTGCCCGAAGGCGAGGACAAGGCCCTGCGCGGGCTGGTATTGCGATGCATAAACAGGCTTGAGGAGAATGTATTCGCTTTCGAAATGCTGCCAGTAAGGCGGCGTGGGATTTGCGATGCGCCCGTGCGCGAAGGTGTCGGCCTGGAGGAGGTAGCTGAATTCGTCGTGAATCTGCGGAGGCGGCGGCGGGTACCAGGGCAGCATTAATGCGCGGGCGATCATGGGAAAAAGCGCGGCCGCCAGAATCGCTTTGCGGCGGTTCCGCGCGAGGTCACGGAAATCGCTTTCCATTCGGGCGAAAAAGGAAGAACCCAGGCGGGGGCGAATGAACGCAATCAGTACCGCGATGAATGCCAGCGTTTCGAGAACTTTCAGCAGACGGTGAGAACTGAGGAGCATCGCGTACGTCACGCGCGCGGCCTCCGGATGAATATGAAAGCGAGCATGATTGCGTTGAAAACCGTGTGAAAAACGTCCGCTTACCGGGCTGGAAATCTCACGCGGATTCGGGACGACAGGGCTGTTCCTATGTCAGCGCATCGTTTGCGAACGGGTCAACGCTGACTGGTGCGATCTTTTGCAATCGCACTTACGCGAGGTAATGCCGTTCACCAGGCGGCTGAATGCAGGGCTATCTGCGGAGGGTTTTCTCACTGCTGACGCGAAATCGGTGCGTTGCCGCAAAGTTACAACTCTTTTACCTGGTTCCAACACTTGTTTCCCACGCGACGAGCATACTCGCAGTCGATGATTCGATCCGCAGCGAAAAAACTGGTTTATTCCGCATTCTGCGCGTTTCCCGTTCTGCTGTTCGCGTTCAGTTCGGGACCGCCGATCATGCGCACCGGCGCTCCGGCCGACGGAGGCATCACATGCGTCGCCTGTCACCGGACCTACGCGCCCGCCGACTCCGATCCGCGCGGGGGCGTGCAGATAGCCGCTTCACCCTATACGCCCGGTGTGACTCAGACCATTCGGGTGACGATTCATCATCCGGAACAAAAAAGGTGGGGCTTCCAGTTGACCGCGAGGCTGGCGAGCAATCCGGCAAAACAGGCCGGAACGTTTGCCGTAAACGGACTTGTCCGGGTCCGTTGTTCCGGTGGCCACGATGCGCCATGCAACGGAGCGCTGGAGTTCGCCGAGCACTCGAACGCGCAGTCCACCGCAGTCGGCGCGGGTTTCACTTACACGGTCGATTGGACGCCGCCTTCCGCGGCGGTCGGGGACGTGATCTTCTATGCCGCCGGCAACGCCGCGAACGGCGACGGAACGTTCAATGGCGACCGCATCTACACCACGAGCGCGGTCGTCTCTCCGAGCCAGTGCGACCTGGGCACTCTGCCACTTCTCAGTGCGGCCGTGAATGCAGCCTCATTTCAGGGACCTGTTTCACCGGGCTCGATTATCGCGATTTTCGGATCGGGATTTCAGCCGGGCGGGCTGACCCGCGGTCTGTATCCGGCTGATGTGACGTCCGGTTCGGTTCCAGTCAGGCTGTCGTGCGTGGCCGTGGAGATCGACCGCAAACGAGCTCCCATGACGTTCGTCAGCGCGAATCAGATCAATGTGCAGGTTCCGGCCGGAGCCAGTACCAGCAACTCGGAAGTGCGGGTCATCGTGAATCCGGATGCGCCGGCGCCTGTTTACAGCAGTTCGCTGGTCGTCACATCAGGCGTTTATGCGCCGGGGCTGTTCACTCTGGATGGACTGCACGCCATCGCGCAGTTTGCCGGGACAGAAACGCTTGTCGGAGACCCTTCCGTCAATCCCGCGGCGAAACCCGCGCGGCCGGGCGACATGATTACCCTGTACGCAACCGGTTTGGGTGAGACAAAGCCGCACCTGGATGCGGGCGTTCTGGTGACGAGCGCAACTCCCTGCGTCAACCAGCCAGCGATTGCAATAGGCGGTATCGCGGTTCCCCCAGCGGACATTCAGTATGTGGGGCTTGTACCGGGGATGATCAGCGGGCTGTACCAGATCAATCTGAAGCTGCCCGCCGTGGCGCCCGCGGGCGATCTGCCGGTGCGTCTGACCGTCGGCGGAGTGAGCAGTCAGGATAAGGTGAGCGTGCGAGTCGCGGCGCCGTAGCGTCAGTGCTTCTTCGGGACGACCAGACCGAGATCTTCGCCGGTCAGATTCTTTGTGGCGAAGATGATCTGTCCCGTGTGCTGGCCGAAATGTTCCACGACGGCCAGCACGGCCTCGACGCCCGTGACGTGCCGGTTCTGAATGTCGTAGCTTCGGGTCAATTGTTCTTCGGTCAGTACGGCGATTACGGTTGCGGCTTCTTCCACGGCTTCGCGCAGGCGCGCCGTCAGTTCGGCGGCGCTGAGGCCGCTCCGGGTTGAGAACTCGCGGTCGCGCTCGCGGATGTCGGGTTTCCCGCCCAATCCCGAGGTGATCCATTGCCGGACGTTGCCGGCCAGATGCAGTGCGAGATT
>DASZUZ010000498.1:0-1615 GCA_035547415.1 Bryobacteraceae bacterium
TGGGGCTTTGAGGGGAACTGCGCGAAGACGGGCGAGTACGAACAGAAGGTGATCGATTACTGGATGACACGGGAGCAGGCGGATCCGGGCAACGCTTATTACCAGGAGGGCGAGATGGCGGACGAGGCGGCGCGCGTCTGCATCGACGCCGGCGAACTTGACGCGTCCGCGCAATGGTATCGCAAGGGCCATGACCTCGGACTGAAAGAGCCGGGCATTTCCGCGGACCGCAAGGCGCTGTGGGAATTTCGCTGGGAGCACGCGCAGGCCAGGATCGCGGCACGGCGAGGCAACCGGGCCGAAGCGGCGAAACATGTCGCCGCCGCTCGTTCGGCGCTCGAAAAAATGACGCAGTTGCGCCGTCAGCAGGAGGCGTTTCTGCCCTATCTCACCGGCTATGTCGCCTTTTATCTGGGCGACTACAACCAGGCGCTGGCCGACCTGAAGAACGCCAGCCAGGGAGACCCGTTCATCCAGTGCCTCCTCGGGCAGACTTACGAAAAGCTGGGCGACCGGGAGAACGCGCTGGCAGCGTATCGGAGAGCGGCGTCGAATAACGCCCATAACCCGCCGAACGCTTACGCGCGGCGGTTCACACGCGGAAAGCTGTAATTGGCGAGTTCCTCGCGGATCTCGCGAATCGGCGTGTCCCAATCGCCTGGCTCGGGCTGGCGGAAGAGTCGCATCGTGGGATACCAGGGGGTGTCGCCACGATCGCGCATCCACCGCCAGTCGGCATCGTGCCGGAGCAGGACCCAGACCGGGCGAGCGAGCGCGCCGGCAAGATGAGCGGCCATGGTATCCACCGTAATCAGCAGATCGAGGTTCATCAGGTCCGTGGCGGTTTGCATGATATCTGACGATTGCTCGCCTGAATAGAAGATGTCGCAGCGTCCGATGGCCTGCGTGTGTTCCGGCCCGTGCTGGAGGCTGTACGGTTTGACAGGCAGAACCGGCGCAATGCGGGCGAGCGGGATGGACCTTGTGGTGTCCCACGCGCTGGATGCCCAGATCAGCCCGATGCGAGGATGGCCGGCGCGGAGACGGCTCCCGCGCTCCGTGGCGGGCGAAAGGTAGGGGAAGTTCGCCGGAATCGTATCCACGCGGGTCCGGAAGGCCCAGGGGAGTTCCATCACCTCGATTTCGAGATCGTATTCGGGCTGCGGTCCCCAGGGAATGGCGGCATCGAGGCCCGGCGCGGTCGAGACGAGTTCGACCAGTTCCGGATGCATCTGAGCCGTGACCGAAACAGCGCCGGCGCGCTTCAGTTCCGCGGCGTAGCGGATGAACTGGATCGTGTCGCCGAGGCCGTGCAGGCAGCGAACCATGACGCGCTTGCCGGCGAAAGGCTGACCGTTCCACAGTCGCGTTGGACGCAGGCTCTCGATGGCATCGCCGGTTTGCCATGCCTTTTCGAAATCGCCCGCCATCATGCAGCGGAGCCAGCATTCGTGGGTGGGCTCGATCACTCGAGCCCCGCCGAACGAAGAAATTCGCGCGCGATCTCACGCGCGGGCCGGTGCCGGCCGTCGAGCTGGTAATTCAACCGCCGCATGGTTTCGCTGGTGATTTTTCCGGAAAGCTCCGCCAGCGCGGCGCGCAGGCCGGGGAATTG
>DASZUZ010000499.1:0-6587 GCA_035547415.1 Bryobacteraceae bacterium
GATGGCCAGGAGGGTGGAGGATCTCCGGGCCATGCTGGGAATTCTCGCCGGACCAGATGGTCAGGATTACACAGTAAAAGGGTCGCCCGGAGCAGGCGAAATTTCTGCCGGAAAAATCCGCATTGCATTTTTCGCTAACAACGGAGTCGTCCCGCCGGATTCGGACACTGCGGCTGTGCTCCGCAATGCGGTGAATGCTCTCCAAGCCGCCGGATTCGCCGCCGAGGAAGCTCGTCCCGCCTGTATCGAACAAAGCTACGAACTGGAAATGAAGATCCTGGGCGCCGACGGCGGAGACGGACTGCAACAGTTTCTCGGATCGATCGGCAGCCATCGGACACATCCGCTGCTGGAAGGCTGGCTCAGAAAGCTGGAGCCTTACCGCACGACGCTGCAGGGTTTCGCGAACTATTGGGCGGAACTCGATCGCTTCCGCTCCGAAATGCTTGCTTTCCTGAACCGCTACGGCGCGATCCTGTCGCCGGTCGCCGCCCGGCCCGCCGTTCCCCATGGAATGTCCATCCGGGATGACATCTTTCCCGGCTTCAGCTACACCATGACGCACAACCTGACCGGGTGGCCGGCAGCCGTCGTGCGCTGTGGAACCTCGTCCGATGGCTTACCGATCGGTCTTCAGATCGCCGCCGCGCCGTGGCGGGAAGACGTTGCGCTCGGACTCGCGGAAGAACTGGAACGTTCGCTCGGTGGGTGGCTCGCGCCCCCGCCGCCTCAGACCGTTTCCGTCGCGCGGACATAACTAACGTTGACTTGTCGCGCCTGGCGTAAATTGCTCCAATAAAGATACCTTTTCTCTTATGCTTGCCCTGGACGCGCCGCCCGAATCGCGCGAATCGCTGTTTCAGTCACCTGCTTTTATGGAGGAACTGGGGGTACAGGAATCTCTTGTCCTCGATCTGTTCGTCAAACATGCCTTCCGGGCGGGCAACTGCACGCTCAGTAGTCTCGCCGAAACCCTCAAGCTGCCGATCGAACTGGTCGAACAGATATTCCGGAATCTGAAGTCCCAGCAACTGATTGAAGTGAAAGGCATGCGCGGGGATGACTTCGCATTCGTTCTTTCACCGGCAGGGAAGAACCTGGCGGCGGAGCGAATGCAGATCTCACGCTATTGCGGCCCCGTTCCGGTCTCTCTCAGCCATTACCAGGCGGTCGTAAAGAAACAGGCTGTACGGGTAAAGGTCAATCGGGAACGGCTCGCGTACGCATACAGCGATCTCATTGTTCCTCCCGATCTGATCGAGCGGCTCGGGCCGGCTCTGGTCCTGCAGAGCTCGATGTTTCTCTATGGACCGAGCGGCACGGGAAAGAGTTCACTGGCCGAGCGGCTCCTTCGAATTTTCAACGACGCTGTCGCCGTTCCGTACGCGATTGAAGTGGATGGCGCGATCATTTCAATGTTCGATCCCGCGGTTCATCGCCCGGCGGACGCCCCGCTCGGTCATTGCGACCCGCGGTGGGCCTGGTGCGCTCGCCCCTGTATCGTCGTCGGAGGTGAACTCGTCGCCTCCATGCTGGAACTTCAGCGCGACGCCGAGACCGGAGCTTACGTCGCGCCGCTGCACGTCAAGGCGAACAACGGCATTTTCGTGATTGACGACTTTGGGCGGCAACTACTGGCGCCGCGCGACCTGCTGAACCGGTGGATCGTGCCCCTCGACCGGCGCGTCGACTTTCTTGCGATGAGTTCGGGTTCCAAGTTCGCCGTGCCCTTTGAGGTGTTTGTTGTCTTCTCAACCAACCTCAACCCCACCGAACTGGCCGACGAGGCTTTTCTTCGCCGTATTCCGAATAAAATTCTGGTGGATGCCGTTTCACCGGGCGTATTCGATCAGATTGTCCAGCGTACGATCTCTTCGCGGGGATGGCAGTCGGATGCGGGAGCGGCGCAGTACCTCCGCGAAGTCTGCCAGAAACGGGGCGGCGACCTTCGGCCGTGCTATCCCAGAGATTTCTTTCGAATCATCGAGTCGATCTCGGCGTTTAACGAGAAAGAACCAAGGCTGACCGTGGAAGACGTGGACCGCGCGGCGGAATTGTACTTCGGGAAGCTGACTGTATAGAACCGGCAACCCCTTCGGGCGGCCCGAATTATTCTCTCAGGCGACTGACTGCGCAGTCTGTTCCTCGGTCCGCCGCTCACTGGCGCCAGTCGTACCGGCTGCGCTGGTCAGCCGCGAGAACTCGTACCGCTCCATCGTCAGGGCGATTTCAAATTCGGATTGCCCCTCCGCGTCCCCCGTTTCGATGCAGCGCACCACCCGCCCCCGGCAATTGATCTTGACCGGCGGATTTACCGGAGAAAGCGTAACAGAGTATTCAACCCTCACGCCCACGTCGCACGCACGCTTCGAACGAAAACAGACGCCGCCGCCGGAGCTGATATTCCGCGTCGTCTCCGTCCACGCGATATTCTGTTCGCCGATCCGAAAAATCTCGAGCGGAATCTCCACATTCTGACGTATTCGTTTTCTCCGCTCCATAGATCTCCCTGCAATAAATATAGACTATACAGTCCAAATAAAGACACTTAACTTTGGTTTAATCCGTCAATCTTTCTGTCCGCCGGGAATCCGGATCTCACGTCCCGCCGGAGGCCGTATTTTTCTGAGATCGTTGGTTATGCGCCAGGACATACATCCTTGTCTAAATTCAGAAGAGGGGGATTGAAGGTGTTGACGATGCAGAGCGAAGAGATGCGCCAGGAAGGGCCACACGCTGAATTCGAGAACGGTCAGACCACGGGGCCATTGAAGAAATTGGCTTCGGGACCGTGGACGTCCCTCGGGGGATATCTGGATTATGCATCCTGGCCGGAGAGGGACCGTTTTCTTGAACTGGACCGGGCGCTGCTCGTGTGGCGGGAAAACGAAAGGGAAGATCGCCAGAGCGAATTTACCCGGCAACCGCGTGAACACCGCCGCTGCAGAGCCAAGGTGGAAGAAGGCGGCAACTGCAATGCTTACTTCACGTTGACACCGGATTACGAGGGCTGGAAATGCGAGCGCCACCGCGCTGCTTCCGGCCCGGCGCTGTGTTCCGGATCGCTCTCGCAGGCCGAGGAGAGGGAACCAAGAGCGGCGTGATCAGGCCAGGCACGAGCCGGCATGAAGAGTCCGCATCATCGTCTTCTCGCCGGCCACCGATGCCTGAACCGCTTCTTTGGCGGCATTCAGGCCGCTGAAAGCGCCCAGATAACGCGGTCCGGTTGCGCTTTCATTCAGATGCGTCGCGTCCCATGCGTGCCACGCCTCCGTCTTTACAACGTGCCCGAGATGTCGTTCATTGTCCGCAAAAGCGCAAATATGGCGCGAAATACGCCAGACACGGGAACCGGGCAGCGACAATAACATCGATTTCATTCCTGTATTCCTAATGTAGAACGTCTCATTAGCAAGGAAATCATAAAAAACGTGGCGCGCCCACGTCTCGGTGATATCCTTTACAGGCGTTCGCGTTACTTGCCGGATCAATGCTTCGGTAACGCCACGGCCTTTCCCGTCCGGATGGATTCCTTTGCCGTGTCGATGATTTCGACCACGGCAACATTGATATCCAGAGCGGTCATCCCCTCAATGGGCTTGTTCTGCCGCATCCGGCTGGTCATGTAGGCGATCGGTTCGGCATCTTCCGGGGCCAGCGGCTTGATTTCGACCGCTTTTCTGTCCCGTCCGTGCTCTTCCTCCACGCTCCGGTTCTTCATGTACACGCTGCCCTTCAGACCGAAGACCTCCAGGTCCTGATAACTCCTCGGAAGGTCCCAACTCCCTTCGAACAGGCCGACGCCGTTCTTGTAATTCAGCATCAGGTCCGCATTGTCTTCCACCTTGGGAAAGACATCCGGCCGCAGATGATTCACATGAGCGTAGACGCTTTCCGGACGCCCCAGGTACCACAACGACCAAAGCGCGTTATAGCAGCCGAAGTCCATCAGCGCGCCGGCCCCGTTCTTGACCGGGTCCGTCAGCCATTCGAAAAACGCGGCATTCCGGATGCCCTGCGAACTCGGCCCACCGTGCCCCACCACGCCATGCAGCCGGTAAACCTGCCCGAGCGCTCCTGAATCCGCCACCTGCTTCGCCGTGTAATTCGCGGGCCACCAGGCCATCTGGTAGTTACACATCACCCGAATGCCGTATTGCTTCGCCAGTTGCTGAATCCGTAACGAGTCTTTGTATGTCGCCGCGAGCGGCTTTTCAAAGATGATGTTGATCTTCTTCGGCGCAAGCGCCTCCACGATCTCCAGATGGCGATTATTCTCGACAAACGCCCATACCAGATCCGGCTTCTTCTCCTCGATCAGTTTCTTGTAGTCGGTCATCAGAAGGTCGTCAGGAACGCCGGCCTTCTTCGCCTCGGCCAGCAACTCCTTGTTCGGCTCCGCGACGCCGACCAGCGTCACGTCCTTGCTCTTCAGCATGTCCGAGAGGTGCCCCCACACATGGGCGTGGACCAGGCCGATAACGCCCATCCGGTACGGCGTTTGCGCCGCGGCTTCGAGCGCCGCGAGTAAAGAAATCAGAATCAGCTTTCTCATGCAGGTTGAGTCTCGTCTACGTTCTTTCCCGTTCCCTCGTAACTATCTCGTTTGGAAGGCTTCCATGTCATCTGCGCGCCTTCCCGGTAAGCTTTGACGCCGAGTCCGATTGCGGCCATCAGTTGATAGCCGAATTCGACATCGAGATTTGGCTTCTGCCGCGTGCGCATGCATTCAAAGAAGTTCTCTGCGTGTACCTGGTCCATGCTGGCCCGGGGCTCCACATAGACGCGCAATTCCGGCCCGCCGTACTGTTCCTGAAACTTCTTCGCGTAAATCTTCTCAGGCGTGATCAGAATTTCAGTATTCCCCACGAACTCCATCGTCGCTTCGTGTCCGATGATGGCGGGAGAAATCAGCCGCACCGGCGCCGATGCCGCCGTCGAGGCCGACATCACCACCTGGAATTTCTCGTATTCAACGCACGTGGAGAACGTATCCGGCACCTCCCGGTCCTTATGGACGAAGATGCCGCCATTGGCCGACACGCGGACCGGGAACTGCGGCCCCAGCACCATCAGCAGAGGCGTCAGGCGGTGATAGAGCAGATCGGTCGAGATACCGCCGGAATAATCCCAATATTTGCGCCATCGGAAATACCGGTCCTGATTGAACGGCCGGCTGGGCGCGGAACCGAGAAAACGTTTCCAGTCGATATTCTCCGGAGTCCCCTCCGCGTCGATATTGTAGTCCCACTCGCCATGGAAGCTGTTTCGCGAATACGTGGCCTGTGCGAAAAGGGGTGTCCCGATGATGTTCTGCTGCATCATCTCGCGCGCCTTGAAGTAGACCGCTTCGGATGCAAACTGGCTTCCCACCTGGAGCACCCGGCCGGTTTTCTTCACGTGTTCGGCCAGTTGCTTCGCCTCCTCGATCGTGTAGGTCATCGGCTTCTGGAGGTAAACGTCTTTGCCGGCGTCCATTGCATCCATGGCCATCCGGAAGTGCCAGTGGTCCGGAGTCGCGATAAAGACCGCATCCACGTCCGGCCGCGCCAGCAGCTCATGGTATTCGTGATGGATATCCTTGTCTTTCAGCCCGATGTAATCCCGTGCGCGCTGCTTCCGCGCGCTGTAAATATCGCTGACCGCGGTGATCTGGATCGTGCCGGTCGTGTCGGCGTGCTTCTTCAGCAGCCGCACGTGCCCAAACCCCATCATCCCGACGCCAATCAGTCCGACATTGATCCGGTCATTCGCGCCAATCACTCTCGCGGCGGCCGCCTTGAAAGCCCCGGCGCCCAACGCCATAGCCGCGCCGCCCAGAAAATCCCGACGTGTACTCATCGTCAGGATTGCATCATGTATAGCCGAAAAAGGCAAGCTGGACTTCCAGGTGCTGCCTGCCTGACATGGCCAGATCGAAAGAATCGAAAGTACGTTACGCGGTGATTGGCCTGGGAGACATCGTGCAGGAAGCGGTGCTGCCCGGTTTCCATCACTGCGACCACTCGCGCGTCGTCGCCTTCGTATCCGGAGACCCGGAAAAGCATCGGGCGCTGGGCGCGCGCTATGGCGTGAGCCTGCATTATCACTACAACCAGCTCGAGGAGTGCCTTGCCGGCAACGACATCGACGCTGTCTACATCGGCTTGCCGAATCATCTGCACCGCGAATACGCCGTCCGGTGCGCCGCCGGGAAAAAACACGTTCTCTGCGAAAAACCTATGGCCGTCAACGCATCGGAGTGCCGGGACATGATCGATGCGGCGCGGGCAAACAAAGTCAAACTGATGATCGCGTACCGGCTGCACTTCGAGGAAGGCAATCTGGAAGCGATCCGCCTCGCGCAATCCGGCGAGATCGGCGAGCCCCGGTACTTTTCCTCTGCGTTTTCCCAGCAGGTGCGTGATGGAAACGTGCGGCTCGCCTACGGCAGCGAGGAAGGCGGCGGGCCCGTCTTTGACATGGGCGTGTACTGCATTAATGCGGCGCGCTACCTGTTCCGGGAGGAACCCGTCGAAATCAGCGCGATGACCGCGAACGACGGCGAACCCAGGTTCGCCCGGACCGAAGAGATGGCGACAATCGCC
>DASZUZ010000500.1:0-5988 GCA_035547415.1 Bryobacteraceae bacterium
TCGTCGCCCCAGTTCGATACGGCGAGCGTCTTGCCGTCCGGCGAAAACGCGAGGCCATACGGCCGGTATCCCGTTTTCGCGGAAGTCTGCCCGGCGAAGTTGTCACCGCTCAGCCGGTAGAGCGTGTCCGTCTGGATGTTCAGAACGTAAAGAGCCGCGTCCGGCCCGAGGGCCACACCCGAGATGTACCGGTCCTTTTCCGCCAGCCCGGCAATCGCCAGCGGCGGCGCCGGCACGAGCTTGCCGTCCCGGTAGCGAACGCGCAGAATCGGCTTGTCGAGGGACGCCTTCATTTCAGACGGGACAGTAAACGCCTTCAGGGATTCCATAAACCCGCGCATGGCATGGCCGCCGCCCGACAGAAAGATCGTTCCGGTGGCGCTATCGACTGCCATCCCGTCCCAGGTTTTGACGACATTGAGCGTGGCGGCGGATTTCCGGGCTTTGAGATCGATCACATTGACGCTGTGGTCGTGAAAACCGCCTGTGTTGACGATCAGGGACCCGCCATCCGGCGTCACATACATCTTCATCGGCAGGTCGCCGGGAAGCGCGAGGTGCTGGCCCACGGGCGTGATGCGCCATCCATTCGGCAGCGTCACCGCGCCGGTGGCGTCGGGCCGGTCCGGCATCTGCTTTCGAAGATCGAGGCTCTTTCGGGCAGCGACGCCCACGCCAAGCAGGCAGGCGAACGTTAACACGACGACAAGCGGTTTGCGATTCATAAAGAGGAGCCTCCGGGCTATTGTACGCGTTCCGGATTACAAGAGAATGTCAGGACCGCCCACTTTTTTGCACCGGTCCGGCCAATCCGGGTGCATAATCCATATGAGGTAACAGACTTGCGGAACTGTAACGCGCACTTTGTCGTGCTGCTGGCGGCTTCTACGCTCACGTTTCCGGCTCTGGCCCAATCGACCGGCCAGGTCTCTTTCGCCAGGGACATCGCACCTCTCGTTTCCGCCAAATGTGCGCAGTGTCACGGCGCGAGCGCTCCGATGGGCGGCCTCAACCTGAGCACGCCGGCCGGCTACGCCAAAGTGCTGGTCGCCGGTAAGGCATCGGATAGTTCGCTTTATCGCCACCTGACGGGCCAGGCGCAGCCGCAGATGCCGATGGGGGGGCGTCTGACCGCGCCGGAGATCGATCTCTTCCGGAGATGGATCGACACGGGGGCTCAATTCGACGGAGCCGCGCCGCTCGTATCGTCGATTGAACCGAAGTTCACGGCGGCGCAAAAGGGCTACTGGTTTTTCCAGCCGGTCGCGAAGCCGGCAGTTCCCCGCCCCGGCAACCCGGTGGACGCCTTCATTCTGGCGAAGCTCGACGAGAAACATATCGAACCCAATCCGCGCGCCGACAAGATCACATTGCTCCGCCGCGCGAGCCTGGATCTGATCGGCCTTCCACCGACGCCCGAAGAAACACAAGCCTTTCTGGCGGACGATTCGGCGGACGCATTCGCGAAAGTGGTCGATCGCCTTCTTGCGTCGCCGCATTATGGAGAACGCTGGGGCCGCGAATGGCTCGACCTGGCGCGCTACGCCGACACGAATGGCTTCAAAGCCGACGAAGTCCGCCCGAATATCTGGCGCTATCGCGATTACGTGATCCAGTCGTTCAATGAAGATAAGCCCTACGACCGCTTCATCCGCGAACAGCTTGCAGGCGATGAACTCTATCCGAACGACCTGACGGCCCGGATCGCCACAGGTTTCCTGCGGCACTATACGGACGAGACGAATCAGCCGGTCATCGAACTGCGCCGGCAGGAACTCCTCAACGACATCACGGATACGACCGGCTCCGTGTTCATGGGGCTGACAGTCGGGTGCGCCAAATGCCACGACCACAAATTCGACCCGATTCTGCAAAAAGATTATTACCGGCTGCAATCCTTTTTTGCGAGCGTCCGGGCGCAGGACAATACGATTCTGCTGCAGGGCGACAAGCTCGAAGAGTACAAACAGCAACTGGCCGAATGGGAGGCGAAGACCAAGCCGATCCGCGATGAAATGGACGCGCTGGTGGCTCCTTTCGCAAAGCAGGAACGGGATTACTATATGCCGCGCTTTTCCGCGGGCACGCAACTGGCGATCAACACGCCGCCGGAAAAGCGCACGCCCTATCAGGCTCTGCTCGCGTTTCAGGGATTGCCCCAGATTACGCACGCCGATGAAACCTTCGTAAAGAAACTGAATCCCGAGCAAAAGAAACGCTTCGGCGATCTCGCAGCTCAGTTAAAGGCGTTCGACTCGATCAAGCCGAAGCCGCCCATGGCGCAGACCGTGATCGACAACGGACCCGTTGCGCCTCCCACGTACGTTCTGGCCGGTGGCGAATGGAGCGCTCATAAAGAAGAGGTGCAGCCCGGTTTCCTGACGATCCTGGATCCTCGCAACGCGAATGTCGAGGGCGGACGACGCGCGGCGCTGGCGAACTGGCTCGCGGATCCGAAGAATCCGATGACTGCCCGCGTCATGGTCAATCGCATCTGGCAAGGCCACTTCGGAACCGGCATCGTCGCGAGCAGCAGCGATTTCGGCACAGTCGGCGAGCGTCCCACGAATCAGCCCCTGCTCGATTATCTTGCCACCACTTTCGTGGAGAACGGGTGGAGCGTCAAGAAGATGCACCGGCTCATCATGCTGTCGAATGCCTATCAGCAGTCGTCGGCGGCGCGCGAACCGGCGCTCGCGGCCGATCCGGAGAACAAGCTTCTCTGGCGTTATCCTCGCCACCGGGTGGAGGGCGAGGTTCTCCGCGACGCAATGCTGCTTACCAGCGGCAAGCTGAATCCGAAGATGGGCGGACCGGGAATTCGTCCCGAACTGCCGCCGGGAGTGAATGCGGTCGGGTACGCCTCGTGGCCCGTCGAAAAAGATCCCGCGGAGGCTAATCGCCGCAGCGTCTACGTATTCGAAAAGCGTGTCCTGACGTACCCGATGTTCGAGGCTTTCGACGCGCCCAACGCGCAGGAGAGCTGCCCGCGGCGATTCAGCACCGTCGTGCCATCGCAGGCGTTAACGATGATGAACGACAAGCTGGTGCTCGACTGGTCAAAGGCTCTGGCCGGACGTGTGCTCAACGATGGCGGACTCAATTCCGCCCAGCAGATCGAGCGCGCATACCGGCTGGCGCTTTCGCGGCCTCCGCAGACCGAAGAGTGGCAGAAGGTTTCAGAGTTTCTGAATCGGCAGAGCGCCGTTATCGCGGAACGAGTGGCGCGCAACGAGCAAGTGCTTCTGCCGGAAAATCCGCCCGCCGGAATGGCTCCCGAAAAGGCGGCCGCGTTCGTGGATTTCTGCCACGCTCTGCTGAGTTCCAACGAATTCATGTACATCAATTAGGAGCGCAATCGTGATCGATAAACTTCGCCATCACTGGAACGTATCTTCCCGGCGGGAATTCTTCACGCGCGCCGGCAGCGGACTGGCGGGCATCGCGCTCACCAGCATGCTCGCCGAAGCAGCAATCTCCACGGACCCGCTGGCGCCCAAACAACCGCACCATCCGCCGACCGCGAAGTCCGTCATTTTTCTGTTCATGGAAGGCGGCCCGAGCCACGTCGATCTGTTCGACCCCAAACCACTGCTTCAGAAACTGGACGGCAAGCCCATTCCCGAGTCGATCGGCAAGCCGAAGCAGACCTCGCGCGGCACGGCCAACAACACGCTGATGGCTTCGAAACGCACATGGAAACAGTATGGACAGAGCGGCATGTGGGTGTCGGACTGGTACCAGAACACGGCCGAGCACGTGGACGACATGACCGTGATCCGCTCCTGCTGGGCCGACGGGCTGAATCACGTGGGCTCGGTGTGCCAGATGAACACAGGCTCCATTCTCGCGGGCCGGCCGTCGATGGGAGCATGGGTGACCTACGGGCTGGGGACTGCCAACAAGAACCTGCCGTCATTCGTCGTAATGACGGACGACCGCGACCCGCTCGGCGGAACGAACAACTGGAGTTCGGGTTTCCTGCCCGCCGTATATCAGGGCACGCAGTTCCGCCGCGGCGACACGCCAATTCTCGATCTGAAGACGCCGGCCGCGATCTCCGACGCGCAGCAACGGAACGAACTCGGCTTGCTGCGGTCCCTGAATGAAATCTGGTCACGAGATAAAGCGGAAGACACGGAACTCGATGCGCGCATCCGTTCCTATGAACTGGCGTATCAGATGCAGTCTTCGGCTTCCGATGCCGTGGATCTTTCGAAGGAATCCGCCGCCACGAAGTCGCTTTACGGGCTCGACGATCCCTCCTGCTCCGTGTACGGCGCTAATTGCCTGATGGCGCGGCGGCTGGTCGAGCGGGGTGTGCGGTTCGTCGAGCTCTATTGCGGTTCGGGCAGCGGCTGGGACGCGCATGAGCACATCGAACAGAACCACTCGAAGTGGTGCCGGGCGTCGGATAAGCCGATCGCCGGCCTGCTGACGGACCTCAAGCAGCGCGGCCTGCTGAAGGATACGCTGGTCGTCTGGGGCGGCGAGTTCGGCCGAACTCCGTTCAACGAACTAAGCGACGGGCGCGATCATAATCCGTGGGGGTTCACGATGTGGATGGCCGGCGGCGGAACGAAGCCGGGTCAATACGTCGGATCGACGGATGACATCGGCATGCGCGCCACCGAGCGTCCGGTGCATGTTCACGACATTCACGCGACCATTCTGTGGATGCTCGGCCTCGATCACATGCGGACGACGTATCTGCACAACGGCCGCGCGGAGCGGCCCACTGTGCTGGCCGGCGACGTGGTTAAAGAAATCTTTGCCTGACCCATCGCAGAATCAGGGCATATTACCGCCAATTCGCCTGGGTATCTATACTCTTCGCTTCTCATCGCTTATGATCTGAACGGAGAGCCACTTGGAGGACCGAAACGCGCCCGCCACAAAAGGCGACCTTACCGACCTTGAAACGCGTCTCACGGAGCGGCATGAACAGCTTCGCGCAGAGTTCAACCAGCTTCGCGGCGAGTTCAGGCAGCAGCACGAACAGCTTCGCGGCGAGTTCAGGCAGCAGCACGAGCGACTTCGCGGAGAGATGCTCGAGCGAAATGAACAACTCCGCACGGAGGTGAATCATGGCTACAACGACATTGTCGAAAGAATCCACGACGCACAGACGGCGCTGCTGACCGCTTTCTACAGCTACGCGCAGGGTAACAACAAACGGGTTACGGAACTCGAGGGCAATGAAGGCGCCTTTCGCAGCCGTCTCGCGACGCTCGAGGACCGGATGCTCGAGGTCGAAAGACGCCTGAACATCCCTCCGGCTGCCTGACGAACTTCGGGCGCGCAGGACAGAAAACTTTTCGCGTGCCGGATTCGGCCGCAATGAGAATCTCCTTCAGTCACGTTCCTCCTCGCCCGGGTGCTCGTGGAGCGTACTCGTGGAGTCCGCGAGCGCGGCACTCCCGTCTCTGCCACGGGACAATTGACGCTCGGCCCTTTCCCGGATTCGCGCATCGAGATCCGATTTCGTCACGTCAATCAGGAACTTTCGTCCCGCCTCCCCGAACCGCCAGTCGATCAGGCTCAGGAGCGAAAACCGCGCTGCCGGATCCTCCTGAAACGACCGGATCAGCCACGCAAGTCCTTCCGCTCCGTAACGCCTGAAGATTTCGTCCGCCGCAATCGCGCGAATCGAACGGACCGTGTCCCGCAGCCCTTCCCGCAGCAGATCGTCGACGCCGCCTTCAATCCGGTCCAGCAGCGCGAAGGCGCTCCGGCGTACCTCATCGTGGCCGTCCCGGCACGCTGCAAGGACCAGCCCGACGATCTCCGCGTCCGGTCGGATGATCAGGCAGTTCAAAACCTGAATCCGCCACCAGGCGTGATGCCCCAAAGAGTCGCGCAGTTCGAACAGGGCCCGCCGGGAAGGCGCCAGCGCCCAGCCCCTCGTCCAGAGCGCCGAAGCCGACTCGAACCTGACCCCGGGATTCTCATCGGTCAACGCCTGCCGCAGGGGCTCCGCTGCGGATG
>DASZUZ010000501.1:0-1675 GCA_035547415.1 Bryobacteraceae bacterium
GCGCCTATTTGGCGCCGCCGCCTGCGGAAGCGAAAATCGAGCGCGCCATGTTATTGACGATCTTTGCCTCGTCCCGCGCCATTTCGTAGTAAGCCGACTTGAGTAACTGGTCCTTGCGGCTCAGCAGTGTCTCGCGGATCGATTGCTGGACCCGCGGATCGCTCAGGTCCCGCTGCCCCGCCGGCTCCTTCGAGATCATCTTGAAGATCCGGTATCCGTCCGGCGTGTGCACGATCGGGGAAATCGCCCCCGGCTGCAGCGAAAGAATCAGCTTCCTCAGCTCCGGACTCGTCTTGTCCAGCGAGGATTCCGGCAGGAATCCGACGTCGCCGCCATTCGGGATCGTGGCCGCGTCTTCCGAATAGTTCTGCGCAAGCATCGTGAAATCCTCGCCCTGCTTCAGCCGCGCCTCGAGCGCCTGGATCTTCCGCTTCGCTTCCTCTTCGTTGCGCGCCTTGTCGTTCTTCAGGTTGTGTACGTTGGGGTCTTCGTGCGGCGTGACGAGAATCTGCGCCAGATGGACCTGCGGCTCGGGAAGATTGAAACTGCCGCGGTTCGAGTTGTAAAAGCTGGTCACATCCGCGTCGGTGATGTTGATCTTCGACGTGATGTCCTTGTTGAACAGCTTCTTCACGCTCTCGTCGCGCCGGATCCGGGCCTTCAGTTCGTCGAGCGTCAGCCCCTGCGTTTTGAGCTGCTTGTCGAACTCTTCCTTCGTGTACGGTGCCTTGAGTTCCGTCAGCCGCGCCTCGACGTCCGCATCCGTCGCCACCAGGCCTTCCTTCTCGGCCCGCTGCAGCATGATCTCGTTGTCGACCAGAGACTGGAGCACCTCCAGCCGGTGCAGCTCCACCTGATCCGGGCTCTCCGGCTCATTGCCGGAGAACTGTGACTTGTAGGTCCGGTCGACTTCGGAATAATAAATCGGGCGGCCGTTGACGGTCGCTGCCACATCGGGGGAATTCGCGCTGTGGCATCCCGCAATCACGGCAAACCCGCAACAGACCGCGACTGCCGCCGCAGCTCGGAATCGTTTCATTCGGTGAACTTCCATTATAGGGAATCGGGACAGATTCACACCCTGGCATCCGGAATCACGGCAGAACGTGGTTTCTCCGCCAGATGCCGCTGCCAATGCCGGTCTTCGTCCGGATCCGCTGTATCAGGTCCTCGGCGCCTTCGATTTCAATGCCGATCTCGAGCCAGCACAGCTCGAGCGGTGCCACCAGAGCCTCGCAGTGCGCGCCCAGATTGACCGCATCTTTCGCCGTGGTCAGCAGTGCCGCCGCGCCGTTGTCCCTCGCATGCTGCGCCAGACGGCGAATCTCCGCGGGCGAATAGTGGTGGTGGTCCGGATAGGCATGCCGCTCCAGCGGCCGGATTCCCAGACGCGCGAGCGTTTGCCAGAACGCATCGGGATTGCCGAGCCCGCAGAATCCCGCCGCCGGCGTCCGCCGCAACTCTTCCGGTGCGATCCGGTCTCCCCGCGCATTGGTCCAGTACTGCGGAACCGTCCTGGCCCGAAAAACCGGTGCATGCTGGTTGTATCGCCGCAGCACATTTTCAATCGGCCGCGCGTCGGGGATCTCGTCGGCGCGAGTGATCACGAACGCGTCCGCCCGCGCCAGCCCTTCGAGCGGCTCCCGCAGCCTTCCGAGCGGAATCAGGTGCCCCC
>DASZUZ010000502.1:0-1817 GCA_035547415.1 Bryobacteraceae bacterium
ACTCGCTGAATTCGTCGTTTTCGTTGAAAGGGTCCAGACGTCCTGAAAAGAGCCGGCGCGGGTTCGGAAGTCCCGATCGGGAGCCCCGGGGTTTGCATCGGTCGGAAACCAGCGCGGGGCGCCATAGAGTCCGTTGGAATAATCGATCTCGGCGCTGATCCGGTGGTGATCTTTGACAGGGGAGTCGATCTTCGTAATCAGCCCGTTGGCGACGTTCGTTTCCGGGGAATTGATGAAATAGTTGTTCTGAAAAAACGGGCCGACATTGGTGTTCGGCGCGGGATACAAAGCCAGGGCGGCCCGCGCGGTGGTGTCGAGTCGCGATTGGGGGATCTGGTTTCCGGCAAAAGTGTCGCGCAGGTACTGAAGATTCGAGAGAGAGACGGGCTGGGCCGGATCGAACGCGGGATTCGGCCGGGTCGTCTGCGGATCATAGATCGGCAGGGGATTGCCGGCGCTGTCTACCGTTGATGAGAAATCGCCGGTTCGCTGCGCCAGAGTGGGAACGGTTCGCAGGTACGTTCTGGAGATGTGTTCCCGTACTCCCTCCCAGGACAGCGAGAAATATGTATTTGACGACGGCTCGATCAAATGCGGGACCACCAGCGGGCCGCCGATGTTGAACCCGAACTGATTTCTTCGCAGCAGTGAATTCGCCTGTCCGCGCTGCCGGATTTCGTGCGGGATTGCGTCGAGCGCGTCGTTGCGGAAATTCTCGAAGAGCCTGCCATGCCAGGCGAGCCGGCGCGAGGTTTTATGCAGTTGCGCCGAATCCTGACGCATGCCGAGCGCGCGGGTCTGGCGCTCAAATTCCTGCGTGGCGCGCTGCATATCCGTTGGTTTTTCCTGAGGATCGGTACTCGCCGCGGCGGCGGGCCACAGCAAGAGGAATAAGAGAAGAAATGCCACCAAAATTTCAGTATAGAAGGACGGGGTGGGAAAGAGTAAGCGATCCGGGTCCGGTCCGGGATCTTCGCGCACGAGGGCTTGCGCCGCCGGAAGGCCGGTGGCAGGGCTCAAGCCACGGCTCAAGCCCTGCCCCACAGGTCAGGCGGCTTTCTTCAGGAGGCCGTGCGGATCGATGACGAACTTCTTCGCGGCGCCTTTATCGAAGTCTTTGTAACCCTGCGGCGCTTCGTCGAGCGAAATGACGGTCACATTAACGGCCTTTGCAATCTGCACCTTGTCGTAAAGGATGGCCTGCATCAGTTGCCGGTTGTACTTCATGACCGGGCACTGACCGGTTGCGAAGGTATGCGACTTCGCCCAACCCAGACCGATACGAATTCCGAGCGTTCCGGTTTTGGCGTTTTCATCGACGCCGCCGGGATCGTCAGTCACGTAGAGTCCGGGGATGCCAAGAGCGCCGCCAGCGCGCGTAATTGTCATGAGAGCATTCAGCACCGTTGCCGGCCGTTCGACGTTGGCGTCATGTCCATGACCCTTGGCTTCGAACCCGACGCAATCCACCGCGGAATCCACTTCCGGAACGCCGACGATCTGCTCAATCTGCTCGCCAAGCGAGGCGTCCTTCGTGAGATCCACGACTTCGCATCCGAAGCTCTTCGCCTGTGCCAGCCGTTCCGGGATCATGTCGCCCAGGATGGTCACGGCAGCGCCGAGCAACTGGCACGCCGCCGCGGCGGCGAGTCCGACCGGTCCGGCGCCCGCGACGTAAACGACGGAACCAGGGCCGACGCCTGCCGTTACCGCACCGTGGTAGCCGGTCGGAAAGATATCGGACAAAAGCGTCAGGTCCTGAATCTTCGCCATGGCCCGCTCCTGATCGGGGAATTTCAAGAGATTGAAATCGGCAT
>DASZUZ010000503.1:0-3883 GCA_035547415.1 Bryobacteraceae bacterium
GGGGAGATTCTGCTGCTGTGTCTCGCGCGTGATGTCTTCCTGATTCACCAGCCAGAGCGCGGATCGCGTTCCGGCCAGGAAACCAGCGATCGCGTAATGCAGTTCCGGAGTCAACGCCGGAATCCGGCTCGCATTCCGTTCGTAGTGCTCCGGGACCAGCCGGAGTTTGAACAAAGCATCGAGCAGATGCTGTTTATCGCGTGCGCGATCGCCAAACTGGGTCTCGTAAGCCTCCCGGTCGATTGTCCCGCCGCGCAGGCGCGCTTCGATATCCTGGCCGGTCCAGAATCCCGCAACGGTGGGAAGGTCGTGGGTGCTGGTGGCGGCAAGCGCCTGCGCGGGATATTCATCCGGCAGTTTGAACCGCCCGTCTTCGCGCTCGAAGATGAGAAGCCGATAGCTCAGAATCCCGAAGTCCGCGAGCGTACGCCGGACCTCCGTCTCGACCGTACCGAGATCCTCACCGACGACCACGGCGCGATTGCGGACGCTTTCGAGCGCGAGAATTCTGACCAGATCCTCGGGCCGGTCTTTCACGTATGCCCCGTTGGTCGCATCCTGACCTTCCGGGATCCAGTAGAGCCGGAACAGGCGCATCACATGGTCAATCCGAAGCGCGCCGCCGTGCCGCATCGTCTTGCGGATCGATTCGACATAGAGCCGGTAGCCGTCGTCGCGGTGGCGATCCTCATTGGGCGGCGGGAATGACCAGTCCTGGCCGCTGGGCGAAAACGCGTCCGGGGGAGAGCCCACGCGAGCGCCATTCACAAAAAAGGGGCGGTGCGCCCAGAGGTCGGAACCGCATCGGTCCGTTGCGAGCGCCAGATCGTGGTAAAGGCCGATGCTCATACCCGAGTCACGAGCATGCTTCTGGACGGCCGCAATCTGGCCGTCGATCAGCCATTGGAGCCAGCCGTGGAAAAGAATCTCACGCTCGTGATCGCGCCCGAACTCGCGCACGGCTCTGCCCGCGGGGTCGCGATATGACTCCGGCCAATCCGGCCAGACCCATAGATTCGAGTCCTGCGCGCGCAGATGCTCGTCGAGCGCGCAATATGTCGCCTACAACCGCAGGAGATCGCCCTCGGCGGCAATCCATTTCCGGCAGTCGTCACCGGGCGGATGGGCCTCGAAAATGAGTTCGAGCGCGCGGCGCTTCAGCGCGGCCACTTTTTCGTACTCGACGATTTCGGTGGCGCGCAGCCGTTCGATTTCCGCCAGCGTCTGACGATCGAGAAAGCGGTCCCGAACGGTTTCATAGCCTTCGACAGCTTCTACATCGAGATAGAGGAAATTCCGAAAGAAGATGCTGTTGGGGAGATAGGGACTGACATTGTAAGGCGCCCGGTTATGGAGAGCGTGCAACGGATTGAGCGCGATGAACTGCGCGTGCAGGGCGGATACGGCCCAGTCGATCAGATCACGCAGGTCACGGAAATCGCCCACTCCCCAGTTGCGGCGCGAACGGAGTCCATAAAGAGTTACACCGAGCCCGGCGTGCTTGCCGGCCGGAGGGCGGTAAGCGCTGTCCGGCGTGACAATCAGCCGCATGGCGCAAGTCCCCGCGCGCAGTTCGTGGTAGCCGAGTGGCAGATTCGAGGGCAGTTCGATCACGCGCGCCAGAAACTCGACTCCGTCGATGCAAGCGCTGCGTTCCGCGGGCAACGGAGTGAGATCGATCAGAACATTCTGTTTTTCCCCGGTTTCCAGTTGGATATTCACATCCAGACTGTCAAGCTCGCGCGGTGAACGAACCGGAATGCGAACAGGCGCCGATTCCGAAACCACAAGCACCCGAGGCAGAAGACAGCGCCACTCCTCGGCGTCCCTTCGGTCGCGCGCGGCCATCAGGGACTCCTCCGAAGCACAGTCGAACCCCAGTGAGGTTAAAATGGCACGGTTCGTCTCCGGCGAAGTCGTATGCGGGTGACCGAAAATGTCCCAGAACTGCTGCTGAACACCGTATCGCTCCGCTATCGCGCGGATCGCGTCATCAAGAGGCACTCTTCGAAGTTTAGCGTGCGGGTCAGAAATTCAGCTTCCCGATTAATGTGTTTAATTGTGTTTGAAGCGACGCCCGGGCAGTCTCGAGTTCCGTCTGACGCTGACGCAATTGCGCGATTCGGGTCTCCTGTTCGGCCAGTTTCCGAGCATATTCCTGCACGACTTGCTGCTGCCCGCTCACCGAAGAAAGGCTGGAGATGTTCTGCCTGCCGCGATCTTCGTCGCGCGTTATATTCTGGACTTCCGCGTCGATGCGGCGCTTCTCGGCGTCATTATTCACAAGCTGAGTTTTGAGGTCCGAAATCTGCTCCAGTTGCCGGCGGGCGGCATCCGTCAGGGACTTGTTCCGGACATAAACGAGCAGCGCGTCCGGGGTAAGCGACGAGACGGCGGTCTGGCTGTCATAGACATTTTCTTCCGTAACCGGAAAATTCATCGATGCATTGGCGGCCAGGTTCATTTCAAAACGGTAAACGTCGGGCGCCGTTTCGATGGGCTGCGCGGTTCCGATCAGTTTGTATCCCTGACGGACCGGGTGTTCAATGATTAGTGTCTTGGCCCGGGCATCAATATTGCGAATGGAATACGTCTTCTTCTGAATCAGCGCAGCGCGAGAGATCAGTAAACCGTCGTGCGCGTGAATCTCCCGGACACTGTCCGTTCGGGAATCGAGATTGGTCGCGATGCGGGTGCCAGGATCAACGCCATAGCTGATGAAGCGCTTATCGGACTTCTTCATCGTCTCGACGAGCGCCTCTCCGGCGTATGCACCCCCGTCGTAAACAGTGATCGGGCCGCCATCCAGAGTCTTCCCGCTGTTGTTTGTGAGTTCGGCGGCGCTGAGCGGGTTCGTTTTGTCGGAAACCGAATAGATGATCACCTTGCGCGCCGCGATCTTCTGCTGCAGAAATGGCAGCATGGCCGATTCGTTCTTTTTCACCGTGACGGGATTGCGGATGGAATATTCGAACAGATCCGCAATTTCGGCGGCGGGACCGGCTTGATCGACAGTGCTCAACTGCTCGGGCAGAGTGAGGCCTGCCGATGGCGCACCCGCTATGACGCCGCCGTTCCTGGTGAAGAATGGAGACACTGTGTTCTCCGCTTTCGCGCGTTGGCTGGCCGGCGGTTGCGGCGGCGCGGCAGGCAATGCGACGCTTCCGGAGTGAATCACAGGCACGACAGCCTGATCTTCAGGCAATTCGGCAGTCTCGCGGCGGATATACTTCGGATCGTATAACTGACTGATGAAAGAAATCGGCTTGCCGGAAATCAGAGACATCCGGACGTTGGTCCAGTCCTCACCGGTGGTATTGTCCACGACGGCCCAGCCTTCGAGAGTCGGCTGCCTGCCGGTTTCGTCGAATACCAGGCGGTAACTGGATTTCCAGGCCGGCATCGGCATGATGTATTCGGCGCGAACCTGGCGTGATCCGGATTCCGAGGAATCGATATAGATGCTTCGCTTGTCTCTCGATCGTGAACCGGTCAATGCCGAAAGGTAGTCCCTGAACTGCGTCTGGAGTACGGGATCCGTAAAACGCAGAGACGATGCCGCTGAAAGATCCACGCTGCGGAACTCACCCGAGTCCGTCAGGAGCGTCAGTTGATCACGTTCGGCGCGGTCTTTATCGGCCGGGATAATGCGGCCCGAGACAATCTCGCCCGCTGTTTTCTGCGTGCCGAACTCCATCTCCAGACGGGCGCCCTTCAACTGATCGAGCACGGCGCTGAGGGGCGCGCCATTATCGATTCGGAACGGGAACTCATTGAGCTTCCGGTCGAGTGGAATATTGGAGTCATACCGGATCCCCGTGACCTTGCCTGCGCTGTCGGTGATAACCAGCGACTTGAGCACATCGTTCATCTCGTCAGCCCT
>DASZUZ010000504.1:0-2293 GCA_035547415.1 Bryobacteraceae bacterium
TCGACTTCGCCGATACCTGTGATGCCGGCGTCGGTTTCCACGCGGACGATGAGCGCATCCTGGCCGCTGTCGCAGAGGGTCTTGACGTCGTGCTGGCGCAGGTAAAGGGTTTCGACTTTGGTGATCTTCATGGAGACGGAATCAAGATGCTATCAGAACAGGGGCCGGGGCAAGGTTAGCGATGCTGCTGCGCCGTGGTCGGTCCGGAAACCGAATGGCGGCGCGATTTACGTCAGCACGACTACGGGGTGATAGATGTGCGGAAGCGCGATTTTGCCGATCGCGATCAGCGCGCCATCCGGGCCGATAGCCTTCACGTGTTCCGTCCCGGCGTTGACCCGGAACGGCGACACGCTGAAGTCGCGGCCCTGACGGATCTGCCGCACGGTCAGATCGTCCACAAAGACCGGCGGGAACTGCGGCAGCAGGTCGGCTGGTTTCACCAGTGCCTCTTCGAGCCGGCCTTCATACTTCAGTTCCTGCAGTTTCTCGAGTGTGAAAGCCTGATGAATCCCGAAGGGGCCGGAGGCCGTCCGGACCAGTTGATCCAGGTGGGCGCCGCAACCGAGGGCGAGGCCAAGTTCGTGCGCGATTGTGCGGACATATGTTCCGCGAGAGCAGCGAACGCGAAGACGCGCGCGATCTCCTTCAATGCCGAGCAGGCTCAACTCGTAGAGACAGACCCGCACGGGCGCCAGTTCAACCGGGATGTTTTTGCGCGCCAGTTTGTAAGCCGGTACGCCGCCGATCTTTTTCGCGGATATCGGCGGGGGCGTCTGCTGGATCTCGCCCCGCATCGGAGCGAGGCACAATTCGAGTTGCTCGAGGCTGAGTTCCGGTTCACCGGCGGGACTGGTGGGTTCGCCTTCGCGATCGTAAGTAGATGTCGCAAACCCAAAACGGATTACGGCTTCGTACGTTTTTTCCGCGTCTTCCCAGAAACGGGCCAGTCGGGTTGCCTGACCGATCATGACCGGAAGCACTCCGGTTGCGAGGGGATCGAGCGTCCCCAGATGCCCGACGCGGCGCGTACCAGCGATCCCGCGCATCTTATTAACCACGTCGTGAGATGTCCAGCCCGCTGGCTTGTTCACGACGATAATTCCGTCCAGATTCACTTTTGCTGTTCCAGTTCCCCGATGGCTTTCACCACCACGTTTCCGACCACTTCAAAGCTGTGGGCGCTGAGCTTGTCCATCGTGTCCTGCGGGGTGTGCCAGAAGGTACCCTGTGATTCGAAGTCGATGATGTCGAGGGCGCGAACGCCTTCATTCAGAAACGGCATGTGATCGTCCTGAATGGGGCCACCCTGCCGCGGGAAATATTGCTGGTAGCCGAGTGAGTCGGCCGCATCCCACACCAGGTTGCGCAAGGATGAGGCTGACGACGTATCCCACACCATTTTGAGGTTTTTGTCGCCAATCATATCCACGTTGATCAGCGCTTTGAGCCTGCTGTTCGTGCCGTCGGCGCTCCACTTTTTGGCGAGATGCCGGCTGCCATAAACGCTGTCCGTGTCGGTCCAGTCCCGTACCGCTTCCTCGCCGTCGAAAAAAACCAGATAGATAGTGTCCGTTCGTGGGCGACTCTGCAGAACCGCGGCAAGTTCGAGCAGAAAACCCGTGGACGATCCGCCGTCGTTCGCGCCGACGAAATTCTTCAGCTTTTTAGTGTCGTAATGGCCCGTAATCGCGATGGCGCGCCCCGACTTGCCTGGGAATTTCGCGATGATGTTCGCCATGGGGACCGGGCCGTCGGGCGTCTGGGCCGTAAACCGGTCTTCGCTGATTTCGCAGCCACGGCCCGCCAGTTGCTGGCGTATATATGCCCGGAGTTTCTCGATTTGGGGCGATCCATCGGGGCGCGGACCGAAAGCGACAGCATGAGCGGTGTAGGCGAGTGCGTCAGCTCCACTGAAGCTTTTGGTGGCGCAGAGGGCAGAAGTGGCGGCGATCAAAGCGATGACCGGCAGGCGATACATGACTTCAGGGTACCGAAGAGACGATTCGCGTCGTGAGCGCCGAAGGGTATTTCCGCGTTCGAATGAAATGAATGAAGAAATGTATGTTGTCATCCTGGTCGTTTTTGAGAGAATAAGAAAAACCCTTGACAGCTGCGGCGCGCGAAGGTGGGAGCTAGTAACTTTCGATACCACAACAGGTTAAGGCTGGAATTCGTTCAATCAGGATAAGGAGGCGTAGTTTTGGCTTCGTTCGGTGTCGGCGCGGTGTTGCGGCAGGAGCGGATTCGCCAGCAGCTTTCGCTCGACGAACTCGCGCGCCAGACGAAAATC
>DASZUZ010000505.1:0-2260 GCA_035547415.1 Bryobacteraceae bacterium
GATCGCGATCTGGCGCTGAGCAATATCGAATCGACGCTGCTGGAGCTGAATACCATCCGGATGTGGGAGAAGAATCCGGATGACTACGCTTCGACGGCCAGCAGCGCGGCGTTCGCGATCATGAGCCGCTCGTTTGCGCCGGCGGATGCTCGGCTGCGTTCGCTGATCGCGCGCGAGAAGCAGATGCCGAAGCTGTTCGCGGAGGGCCGGGCGAACCTGAAGAATCCGCCGAAGATTTATACGGAAGTGGCGATTGAGCAGGTGCCCGGGATTGTCAGCTTCTTTCAGGATGACGTGCCGGAAGCGTTCCGGAGCGTGAAGGACCCGGCGCTGCAGAGCGAATTCAAACAGACGAATGCCGCGGTGATTCAGGATCTCAACGCATGGCTCGCGTGGTTGAAATCAGATCTGCTGCCGCGCTCTAAGGGCGACTACGCGATCGGCGCGGAGAATTACCGGAAGAAGCTGCTCTATGACGAGATGGTGGATATTCCGCTCGACAGGCTGCTCGAAATCGCTTACGCCGATCTGCACAGGAATCAGCAGGCGTTTCGCGATACGGCCAAGAAGATCGATCCGAACAAAACGCCCCAGCAGATTCTGGAGCAAGCGGAGAAAGATCATCCCACTGCCGCCGGGCTGCTGCCTGCGTTCCGGAATACGCTGGCTGGGCTGCGGTCGTTTATCGCGCAGCACAAGATCGTGACGATTCCTTCGCCCGTGATGCCGATTGTGGAGGAGACGCCGCCATTTGCGCGGGCGCTCACATCGGCTTCGATGGATACGCCGGGGCCGTACGAGAAAGTGGCGAAAGAGGCGTTCTTCAACGTCACTCTGCCGGAGAAGAGCTGGACGGCGGCGCAAACGGAGGACTGGCTGCGGTCATTCAACCGCGGAACAATTGCCAGCACGGCGATCCATGAGGCGTTTCCGGGCCACTATCTGCAGTTTTTGTGGATGCCGTCGGCGCCGTCGAAAATCCGGAAGTTAATTGGCGCGAACACGAATGTGGAGGGATGGGCGCATTACTGCGAACAGATGATGATCGACGAAGGCTACGGCAACGGCGATCTGAAGCTGCGGCTTGGGCAGTTGCAGGACGCGCTGCTGCGCGATGCGCGGTTCATTGTGGGGATCGGGATTCACACCGGGAGGATGACGTACGATCAGGGCGTCGATTTCTTCGTCAAGGAAGGTTACCAGACGCATATCACGGGCGACCGCGAAACGAAGCGCGGGACTTCGGACCCGACATACCTGTATTACACGCTCGGCAAGCTGGAGATTCTGAAGCTGCGTGAAGATTACCGGAAGATGAAGGGGAACGCCTTCAGCCTCGAGGAATTTCACGACACGTTCCTGAAGCAGGGCATGCCGCCGATCAAGATCGTGCGGAAGACGATGCTGGGGAACGATTCGGCGGTTCTTTAACGGTACGCGGCGCTATTTCAGTTCGCCGGGAATATCCATCAGCCTGAGCGCGACGACAGTTGCGAGTTCGTCGGGCGGCATTCCGATACGCTCCGGCAGTTCCGCGGCTGCGTACTGATTGAGAATCGCGACCGCACCCTTCGGTGGCCGCGGCTCGTTGAGTACCTTCGAAGCCGCCTGCAGGATCTTCAGATCTTCCGCGTTCATCGCCACCGCTATTTTAGCGGTTTTCGGGAGAGTGCGATGAACCGCTGGGAGCGGAGCGCGAGTGGGGCGCCTTCGAAGTCGCCGAAAGTTGCGACCGGCTCAAGTCCGGCGCGCTGGAGCATGCGGCGGATTTCTCCCGCTGTGAATACCCACTGGTGGATGCTTTTCGTTTCGCTGCGGTCGCCCAGCGTGAATGAGTAGGTGATGTCCATGCGGCTTTCTTCCGCGTTATAGACATTGACGCTGTAGAAGTCGAGATCACCGATTTTCATCCGGCGCTCCGGCTGGAGCACCGGCAGCAGGGTCTCCGCCACGGCGCCGCATTCGAGCAGAAAACGTCCGCCCGGCTTCAGAGACCGCGCGACCGCTTTCAGGAATCGCTCGCAATTTTCCGCATCGAAGTAGCCGAAGCTGTTGCCGCAGCTGTAAGCGGCGTCGAAACGCGATTCCCACGGGAGTTCACGCATGTCGCCGAGGACCCACTCGCAGCCGGGCGCTTTCGCGCGGGCGTCCGCGAGGAAACCGGCCGAAAGATCGACGCCGGTCATTCGGATGCCGCGGTTCGCCAGTTCGATTGCGTGGCGGCCGTTGCCGCAGGGACCGTCGAGAGCGGCGTCTCCGG
>DASZUZ010000506.1:0-7469 GCA_035547415.1 Bryobacteraceae bacterium
GAAGCGTTTCGCGCTCGCCACCGTATCCGTCCACAGCATGCTGTGGAAGAACCGCGTCACCAGCGACGCGCTTGCTGTATCGGAATCATCCTGGTCCTCGGCGTCCGGTTTCAGGAACGCGTCCGAGATGCCCTGGCCGAGCTGCCGCAGACTCGGCACGACCTTGTCCTCCGGATTCTCGAGATGCCGGTTGTGCGCCGTATGAAGATAAAGCGCGATACCCGCCGCGAACAGGAACCACGACATTACCCATGTCGTAATCCGGTTGGGTCTTGCGTCGATGCGGAATAACATCAGAGTTTCCCCTGTGTCGCGGCCTGCATGTAGGTCGTGTCGAATCGCAGCCGCACGCGGTCCGCTTTGCCCTGCACTGACCCGTCCGGGTACCGGATCGCCACGTCATCGGCCGATTTCGTATTGGCGCCCAGCAGTCCGTGCGCAAAGCAGAACTGCCGCACCAGGTTCATCTTCTGCTTGAATTCGGGAGCCGCCGTGAACGCCATCGCCTCCTGCGGCGCGAAAAATAGCTTCGTGGTGCTGAGCTGCTCTTTGTACGATTCGAGCGAGTCTTCTGAACCCGCCGCAATCTCTCGCAGGGCCTTGTCCGCCTCCGGACCTTTGCCGGACATCAGCTTCGTCGTCTCGTACCACGCGCCCGCCAGCGCCTTCGCGAACCGCTTGCCTGACCCGTCCGGCCGGTTCAGAATGTCCGTCCGCACCACCATCAGATCCACGATCTCGCCCGGGATCTGCGACGAATTGAACAGCATCTTGACGTCTTTCTGTTTCGCGATCTGCGAAACCATCGGCTTCCACGTGACCACCGCATCCTGCGACGTGTCCCCGATGAACGCCGTCGCGATATCCGAGTCCGACGTGTTGATCAGCTTGACGCGCTTGATCTGGCTCTCCATGCCGTTGAGCGTCATGGCGCGCTCGTACAGATACTCCGAAACGGTCTTCTCGACCAGCAGCGTCTTCCGGCCAGGCAGTTGCCGGATCGTCAGGTTGTGACGTGCAAGCAGCGCGTCATTGCCGTTCGAGTAATCGCCGGTGATGATTGCTGTCGTATCGATTCCGGCGGCGGCCGGCATGTCCAGCGCCTCCATGTTCGTCATGGAGCAGGCGTCCACGTTCTTCGCGACAAACGCATCCAGCGAAGGCGCATAATCGAAACGCTGCACGCGGATGTTGATGTTGTACTTGTCGGCCCATTTCTTAAGGATTCCCGACCTGCCCATGTAATACCAGGGATTCCATCCCACATACACGGACCATCCGACGACAAAGGAAGGCTTGTCCGCCCCGGGACTCGGAGCAACCGCAAGAAGAGAAAGAAGAGTGAGTGTAAGGATGCGCGTGATCAAGGCAGTTTCCGATTTCCACGACGTCGTGGAGTCGGGCGTACAGGGCCCTGATCGATGACGAGAAACCTTGATTGTAGCGAAAAGTATCAACTCCGGATCAATCGCGTGTATCGATTTTTTCGATTGCAGCTATCGCGCGGGGTCTGCCATCATACGCGTATGCTGATGCTGCAGCTGGTTTGCTGCGGTCCTCCCGCCTCATTCTGAACGCACCTCCCGCGGCTCGCGTCATCGCGCTCGCTTCGCGAAACGCGCCGATAAAAACGACGTTTCGGCAACCGCTCTCCGATCGCCGGTTCGGATCCGGCGCGGGCGGAGCTTTGCTTCAAAACGCCATCGCACACGAGAAAGGAATTGGAAGTGATGTCCCTCTGGGAAGACACCATTCAGGGAGGAGCAAGCTGGTCTCTCATCCTGCGACGGGGCCGCGCCTTGCGCCTCGAAGACATCGAAGGCGGCGCGAACGTCGCCGCTCTTTTCTATAACTGGGATTGTCCGGTCGAGCGTTACAACATGCCGGACACGCTGAAAGCGCAGCACACCGCGCATCTCACGGAAGGCTTTGTCCTCTATTCCGACATGGGCCGGATCCTCTGCTCCATCACCGGCGATTCCGTCGGATGGCACGATCCGCTTGGCGGCGCGAATAATGCGGCTGCAGTCGCGGAGAAGTACGGCGCCGCGAACTACCAGGAGCACCGCAATTCGTGGCATCGAAACACGTTCGACAACTTCCTCCAGGAAGCGGCGAAATACGGCCTCGGCCTGCGCGACATCGGACCCCACGTGAACTTCTTCAGCAAGGTTGTCGTCGGCGACGACGGCTCGATGCAGTTCTGTCCGGGGAATTCCAAAGCCCGTGATTACATCGAACTCCGGGCTGAGATGGATCTGCTCGTCATCCTCGACACCGGCCAGCATTCTCTCGATCCGAATCCCCGCTATGCGCCGAAGCCAGCGCGGTTCTCCGTCGATCTCGTCCCTCCGGCGGGACCGGACGATCCGTGCCGCCTCTCGTGCCCGGAAAACGCCCGCGGCTTCATCAACACCGAAAGGTACTTCCTGTGATCGAAAGCAAGCTCAAAACCAAAGACGCCGCGCTGTGCGAGATCGTCAACGCGGGCGATTACTGGATTCACGAGATCGAAGCCGGCCAGGTGTTCCGCATCGTCGACCTCGAAGGCAACCAGGCGGTGGACACGTTGTTCTTCAGCGCCCGCGACACCGCCGAGCGCTACAGCGCGACCGACACGATCGTGAGCCAGTGCAACATCTATCTCACGGCCGGAACCACTCTGCTCTCGAACCTGCGCAACCCGATGCTGACCATCGTGGCGGACACCTGCGGCCGTCACGACACTCTCGGCGGCGCCTGCGCGGTCGAGAGCAATCAGGTCCGTTACGCCATTGAGAAGCGGCACATGCACGCCTGCCGCAACAGTTTTCTGCTCGCCATTGCTGACCCGAAGTGGAATCTGTCCAGACGCGACGTGACCGCGAACATCAATTTCTTCATGAACGTGCCCGTCACGTCCGAAGGAGGACTGACGTTCGAAGACGGCATCTCCGAGCCGCTGAAGTATGTCGAGATGCGCGCCGAAATGGACGTGATCTGCGTCATCAGCAACTGCCCGCAGCTCAACAATCCCTGCAATGCCTACAACCCGACGCCCATCCAGGTTCTGATCTGGAATCCGAGCCATTCGTAGACACGCGCCATGCCTCTTTTCTCCAAAGTTCTGATCGCCAACCGGGGCGCCATCGCCTGCCGGATCATCCGCACTCTGGATCGCCTCGGCATTCAGTCGGTGGCCGTTTACTCGGAAGCGGACCGTCACTCGTTGCACGTCGCGCGCGCAACCGAAGCCGTCCTGCTCGGGCCCGCGCCCGCATCCGCCAGCTATCTCGATATCGCGAAGGTCCTCGATGCCGCAAAGCGCACCGGCGCCGAAGCCATCCATCCGGGCTATGGCTTTCTGAGCGAGAACGCGGAGTTCGCGGAGGCCTGCGAAAACGCCGGCATCGCTTTCATCGGCCCCACCCCTCACCAGATGCGTGCTTTCGGCCTCAAGCACAGCGCGCGGGAGATTGCGGCGGCGAACAACGTCCCTCTGCTTCCGGGCACCGGGTTGCTCGCCACCGCGGAACAGGCGCTTGACGAAGCCCTCCGCATCGGACTGCCCGTGATGCTCAAGAGCACGGCGGGCGGCGGTGGAATCGGCATGCGGCTCTGCCGCGAGGCATCTGAAGTCGTCGACGCGTTCGCTTCGGTCGAACGGACAAGCAAGGCGAGCTTCAAAGACAGCGGCATCTTCCTCGAAAAGTTTGTGGGGCGCGCCCGCCATATCGAAGTGCAGATCTTCGGCGATGGCAGAGGGCACGTCATCGAACTCGGCGAACGCGACTGCTCGGTGCAGCGCCGTAACCAGAAGGTCATCGAAGAGACGCCCGCGCCCGACCTGCCCGCCGCCGTTCGAGCGGAACTGCTCGACTGCGCCGTCCGCCTCGGCAAGGCGGTGAACTACCGCTCCGCCGGAACCGTCGAGTTTGTCTATGATGCCGACGCCGCGCGCTTCTACTTCCTCGAGGTGAATACGCGGCTGCAGGTGGAGCACGGCGTCACCGAAGAAGTCACCGGCCTCGATCTCGTGGAGTGGATGATCCGCGGCGAAGTTCCGCCCAAACCGGCGGCCAGCGGCCACTCCATTCAGGTGCGCGTCTACGCGGAAGATCCCGGCAGGAACTTCCAGCCGGGCGCGGGCATTCTCACCGAAGCATCTTTCCCTCGCGACGCCCGCGTGGAAACCTGGGTCGAACGCGGCGCCGAAGTCACTCCCTTTTACGACCCGCTGCTCGCCAAGATCATCGTGCACGGTGTGGACCGGGCCGAAGCCATTCGCCGCCTCCAGTCCGCGCTCGCGGAGACAAAGTTCGCCGGCATCGAAACCAACCTCGAATATCTGCGGCAGGTCGCCGCCGGCGCCGCATTTGAGCAGGGCGGCGTGACCACCGGTTTCCTGAATGGCTTCGCGTATTCAAGCCGCACCTTCGAAGTCCTCGAAGGGGGCACGATGACCACCGTCCAGGACTATCCCGGCCGCCTCGGCTACTGGCATGTCGGCGTGCCACCCTCGGGTCCCATGGATGCGCTCTCGTTCCGGACCGGCAACCGGTTGCTCGGCAATGAGGAGGGCGCGCCCGGTCTCGAATGCACGGTGACCGGTCCCTCGCTGCGGTTCAACTGCGATACCGAAATCGTCATCGCCGGGGCCGATTACTCCCCGACTCTCGACGGACGGCCCGTCGACCGCTGGACCGTCACTCCCGTGACCGCCGGTTCTGTCCTCGAACTGAGCGCCTGCGAAGGCCCCGGAGCCCGCGCCTATATCCTGTTCCGAGGCGGACTCGATGTCCCGCTTTACCTCGGCAGCGCCAGCACCTTCACCTTGGGCAAATTCGGCGGCCACGCGGGCCGGGCGCTCCGCACCGGAGACATCATCCATCTCGCGGCGCCGCTTTCGCCCGTCTCATCCCCTGAGCTCCAGGTCCCCCATTTCACGCACAATTGGGAAATCCAGGTCTTCTACGGCCCTCATGGCGCGCCGGATTTCTTCACACCCGCCGACATCGAGAGCTTCTTCGCGACCTCGTGGAAAGTGCATTACAATTCGAGCCGCACCGGCGTCCGCCTCATCGGCCCGAGGCCGCGGTGGGCTCGCCATGATGGCGGCGAAGCCGGCCTGCACCCCTCGAACATCCACGACAACGCCTACGCCATCGGCGCCATCGACTTCACCGGAGACATGCCCGTCATCCTCGGCCCCGACGGTCCCAGCCTCGGGGGCTTCGTGTGTCCCGCTGTCATCGCGCACGACGAACTCTGGAAGATGGGCCAGCTTCGCCCCGGTGACTCCATCCGCTTCATCCGCCGGACCGCCGAAGATGCCATCATCAAACGGATCTCGCCGAATGTCGTCTGCCGCGCTTCCGGCGACCGCTATCTCCTGATCGAATACGGAGAGCCCGTGCTCGATCTCAATCTCCGCTTCCGCGTCCAGGAACTTCTCGCCTGGTTCGAACGCGAGAAGCCCGCCGGCATCATCGACCTCACGCCGGGCATCCGTTCTCTGCAGGTCCACTACGATGCGGGCATCCTCTCGCGCACCGGACTCCTGACGCTGCTCGACCGCGCGGAGTCCGCCTTGCCGGATCTGAACGACCTCACGATTCCCACACGCACCGTACGCCTTCCGCTCTCCTGGGACGACCCGGCGACGCGTCTGGCCATCGACAAGTACATGAAATCCGTGCGGCCCGACGCGCCGTGGTGCCCGAGCAACATCGAGTTCATTCGCCGCATCAACGGTCTCGATTCCATCGAAGACGTCCGCCGTATCGTCTTCGATGCCGACTACCTCGTCCTCGGCCTCGGCGACGTGTACCTGGGCGCGCCCGTCGCCACGCCGCTCGACCCGCGCCACCGTCTCGTCACCACCAAATACAACCCCGCCCGCACCTGGACCGCGGAAAATTCCGTCGGCATCGGCGGCGCTTATCTCTGCGTGTACGGCATGGAAGGTCCCGGCGGCTATCAGTTTGTGGGACGCACGGTGCAGATGTGGAATACCTGGCGAACCACGAAGGAGTTCGCGCCCGGCAGCCCGTGGCTGCTGCGCTTCTTCGACCAGATCCGCTTCTACCCGGTCGAAGCCGAGGAACTGCTTGATATGCGCGATCGCTTCCCGCAGGGCAAGTTCGAACTCGACATCACGGAAAAGCAGTTCCGCCTGCGCGATTATCATGCGTTCCTGGAAAGCATTCGCGGTGAATCGCAGGCTTTCAAACAACGGCAGCAGGCGGCGTTTGAAGCGGAGCGCGAACGCTGGCGCGCGGCCAATCTGGATCGGGTGATCGAAGCGCCGGATGAGCAACCCGCCTCCGCCGAAATTCCCGTACCCGCCGGCTGCCGCGCCCTCAAATCTCCCGCGCACGCGAGCATCTGGAACATCGGCGTGAAACCCGGCGACCGCGTGGAAGCAGGGCAGCGCCTCATCGTCGTCGAGTCCATGAAGATGGAAATCGCCGTTGCGGCGCCGCATCGCGGAACTGTCGTGGAAGTCCTCTGCGCGCAGGGCGCTCAGGTTACGGCCGGACAAAGTCTCCTTTTTCTTCGCCCGGAGCCCGTCGCTTGACACTGATCGATCGCATTCACGAAACCTACCGCCGCATCCGCGAGAATGGCGAACGGCCTGTCTGGATTCACGTCGTCCCGGAATCCGAAACCATTGCGCGCGCCGAAGCGCTCAGCCCGGATCTGCCGCTCTACGGCATGACCTTCGCGATCAAAGACAACATCGATCTCGCGGGCGCGCCGACGACCGCCGCCTGTCCCGAGTTCGCTTACACGCCGTCGAAATCCGCGACCGTGGTCGACCGGCTGATGGCCGCCGGAGCCATACCGATCGGCAAGACGAACCTGGATCAGTTCGCCACGGGACTGGTCGGAACGCGCTCGCCGTACGGCGCCTGTTCCAGCGTCTTCGACGACCGTTACATCTCCGGCGGATCGAGTTCCGGATCCGCCGTCGCCGTGGCGGCGGGCCTGGTGACTTTCGCTTTTGGCACCGACACCGCCGGCTCCGGGCGTGTCCCCGCGTCGTTCAACAACATCGTCGGCCTCAAGCCCACTCGCGGGGCCCTGAGCACGTCCGGGGTCGTTCCCGCCTGCCGGTCTCTCGATTGCGTCTCGATCTTCGCGAACAGCGCCGCCGATGCCGCGCGCGTCTACCGCGTAGCGTGCGCCTTCGATCCGTGCGACCCATACGCGCGGCGTGATGGACAAAAGAAGGCGTGGCCCGCGCGAGGCTTCCGGTTCGGCGTTCCGCGCGCCGAATTCCTCGAGTTCTTCGGCGATGATTCTGCGCCGGCCCTCTACCGCGAAGCCATCGCCCGCATGGAACGCCTCGGCGGCACGAAGGTCGAACTCGATTTCTCGATCTTCCGGGATGCGGCGACCCTGCTCTACTCCGGCCCGTGGGTCGCCGAACGCCTAGCGGCGATTCGCGAGTTCGCCTCCAACCATCCGGACGCATTGCACCCGGT
>DASZUZ010000507.1:0-2006 GCA_035547415.1 Bryobacteraceae bacterium
CCCATCCCGACGGTGGATTCAAACGGCGTGATGCATTTTGCATCGGCCAACGGTGTTCAGAATCCGCGGCCGGCTGCCAGTTTCGGCGCTCTCGACATGCTCGATACCAGCAGCTATTCGGCATACAACGCCATGCAGCTCGCTCTGGTACACCGGGTGTCTTCCGATCTGGTCTTCCAGTTCTCCTACACGTGGTCGCACTGCATCGACGGTTCCTATGCTTATGCGGGCCTTGGCGCGAACAACGTGACCTCGGCGGCGACCAATCCGTATGACTGGGCCGCTGACAAGGGGAACTGCAGCTACGACCTGCGGCACAACATCTCCGGCAATCTGGTCTACATGCTTCCGTTCAAGGGCAACCGCCTGAAGGAAGGCTGGCAGATCACCGCAATCCAGGCCTGGCACACCGGCGTGCCGTTCTCACTGGGTGAAGGCGATCAGGCGGATCTCGGCAACAACTTCGATAACCCGCGTCCGGACATCATCTCCGGCTGCAACATCTACGCCAATCAGAACGTGCATCAGTGGTACAACCCGGCCTGTTTCGCGCCTTCCGCTTTTGGAACCGTCGGCAATCTCGGACGAAATGTTCTGGTGGGCCCGGGTTATGTGGACACCGATCTCGGCGTCCTGAAGAACACTCGCATCAACGAGAGAATGTCGCTTCAGTTCCGCGCCGAGTTGTTCAACCTGTTCAATCATGCGAACTTCAACGTCCCGGTGACCTCGGTGTTCAGCAAGTCGACACCGAACCCGACGGCGGGCCAGATCACGAGCATCGTGGGGAACGCCCGGCAGACGCAGTTCAGCCTGAAGCTGTTGTTCTGACCCGATCAACAGCGGTTTAAACAAAGCCCGTCACGAGCCGATCCGGTCTCGTGACGGGCTTTTTTCTTTCTTCGTGCTGCTGGCCGGCGGCTCGTTATTTCAGCCGCGGCGCCCCGTGTCCGAAGGTGTCCGGAGGCGCCAGATCGGGACGGAACGGCGGGGGCTCCAAATTGCGGCGGCCCGACCGGAAAATCTCTTCGCCCTCGCGGACCAGATAATCCGCCGTCCGCGCCGCGAGAGCCTGCACCGTCAGTCCCGGATTCGCCGAACCCTGCGTCGGCATGACGCTGCCATCGCAGACAAACAGGTTCGCGATGTCGTGCGTCCGGCAATACGGGTCCACCACGGAGGTCTCCGGATCGCTTCCCATGCGTGCCGCGCCGACCAGATGCGCGAACCGGGTCTCCTGCACCACGTCCTTGCCGCCGGCGGCGCGCATCACCTCTTCGACCTTGTTCTTCGCAAACCGGATGAGCTTCTTGTCGTTGTCGAAAAGATTGAACAGGACCTTCGCAACCGAAATCCCGAACTCGTCCTTCTCATCCGCCAGTTCCACACGGTTTTCGGCATTCGGCAGCATTTCGCCCAGCACGGCGATCGCGGCCCAATGGTTGTAGTCCATCATGACGCGCCGCATGCCCCATCCCCACGCGCCTTTCGCCACCATCATCTGGTTGGCGAAGCTCACCGGGAGCGGCGCCACGCTCTGGATCGCGAACCCGCGCACGAAATCCCGCTTCGGATCCGTCTCGTAAAACTCCTCGGTCAATGCATTGGCCGGGGGCGCCTTGTACATGCGCACGGGCTCATCGAAGTACCCCAGAATGACGTTACCCGCCTGCGCCATCAGATAGCGGCCAACGCATCCGCTCGAATTCGCGAGCCCGTTTTCGAAGCCGGGACACGTGGAATTGAGCAGCAGACGCGGCGTCTCGATGGAATACGCCGCCACGATCACAGCGCGGGCTTTCTGAAAGTGCTCACGGCCTTCCGGGTCGAAGTAACTGACGCCCGTCACCCGCCGGTTCGGCCCCAGGTGGACGCGGCTCACCATGCACTTCGCCCGGATCTCGGCACCGTTCGCAATGGCGTCCGGAACGTGCGTAATAAGCGTGCTGGCCTTCGCCCCCACTTTGCATCCCTCATGGCAGAAGCCGCGATAGATGCAATGCGGC
>DASZUZ010000508.1:0-2968 GCA_035547415.1 Bryobacteraceae bacterium
GCAACACGTCGAAACCCTGATCCTGGAGTTCGCGACCAGCCATGACTAGCGCACGCATTGTTCTTCTGCTTTTCGCCGGCGCGGCGGTGGTACGGCCGCAAGCCGGAGGCCCGGCGCGAAAGCAATTGACGATCACGGGCAGCGCGGACTGGACGGATACCGGGATTGAGGTTCAACCGGGCGATACGGTGGCGATCACCGCCACGGGGAGGCTGCAATACAGCGGCGCGAAGGCTACGGGGCCCGACGGGCTGGAGCGGAGTTTCATGGACCTGCTGCGGATCCTGCCTCTCAACGACGCCGGACGCGGCGCTCTGCTGGGCCGCATCGGCGACAGCCCGGCGGCGCGCCCGTTTCTGGTCGGCGACAGCCGCAAGGTCAACACCGTAATCGCGGGGAGGCTGTTCCTGGCCGTGAATCAAATGGCGAACGAGAAGCCCGGGGGGAGCTATCAGGTGACGATCAACCGCGTCGCCGGCGCGAAGCCGACGGCCGGCGCGGCAATGGCGCTCCCACCGTTCACGCAAAGCCAGCTCGATACCATTCCCACGCGCGTGGTCGACAGCATGGGCAATTCGGGCGACCGCACGAATTTCGTGGTGATCGGGTCGCAGAATCAGGTCGAGTCCGCGCTGAAGGCCGCCGGCTGGGTGCTGGTGGACAAGACGAAGACGGACGTCGTGATCCGCGGATTGATCAGCAGTTTTTCGAAGCAGTCCTACGTCACGTTGCCGATGAGTGAACTCACGCTCTATGGCCGCTCGCAGGATTACGGATGGGCGCAGGCCGATCCTCTGCTCGTTATTCAATCGCGGCATCACTTCCGGCTGTGGAAGGCTCCGTTTCTGGCGGGAGGGCAGACGGTCTGGGTGGGCGCGGGAACGCACGACATCGGTCTCGAGAAGGATCAGAGAACCGGGAATCTGACGCATAAGATCGATCCGCAGGTTGACAAGGAGCGGGATTATATCGGGTCGAGCCTGTCGCAGTCCGGACTGGTGGCGAAGCTGGACTATATGACGCCGAGCCGTCCGGTGACGACGGCGAAAACGGCAACCGGCGGCCAGTTTTCATCGGATGGCCGGACACTGATCGTGTATCTGCGGCCGGACACAGTAGATTTCTCCGCCCGGTTCGCCGATCTGTTCTGCTCGACGCTCAAGCAAAACAATCCCGATACGGGCCAGTGGGGACCTTGTTCGAGGTATCTTTCCACGCCTGGAAAAGAGACAGTTTCGTTGCCGCCAATCCCGACGACATACCGGATTCTGATCGTGCCGGGAATTCTGAGTTCGTGCGTCGCCGACACGCCCGCTTTTCTCGAAGGGCAGAAGGCGCTGCGCGAGAAGTACGGACTGACGGTCGAACTGCTGCAGGTTTCGAACGACAGCAGCGAGGACAACGCGAAGACGATCGGCCGGTACCTGCAGGAACATACGGCCGGTTCCGACAAGCGCAAGTACATTGTTATCGGCTACAGCAAAGGCGCGCCCGATGTGCAGACCGCTCTGGCCAGGGAACAAGGCGTGGCGGCGGCAGTCGCGGCATTCGCTACCGTTGCCGGCGCGTCCGGCGGATCTCCCATAGCTGACGTGATGCCGGCGCAGGCAGACAAATGGATCCAGATGTTCAGGATGGGCACGTGCAAAGGCGATCTTTCCGCCGGCTTCAAGAGTTTGCGAAAGAGCGTCCGGCAGGCATTCCTCGCCGATTATCCGGACCCGCTGGTTCCTACTTATTCGCTGGCCGCCGCCTCGGATCGGGCCGGCACATCGAAGGCTTTGCTCCAAAGCTGGCAGCTTCTTTCTTCATTCGGGACGGTACAGGACGGCCAACTAATGAGAGACGATGCGCTCGTGCCGAAAGCGAAGATGCTGGGGATTCTTAAAGGCGACCATTTCGCCGTGGCCTTACCCTTCAACAAATCACCGAATACCGCCATGGCGACGTTTATGGGAAGCGCTTATCCGCGAGCCGCGCTGCTGGAGGCGGTGGTGCGTTTCGTGCTGGACGACCTCGGGAACAAGTGAGCGTCGACCGCGTGCCGAATTCAGGCCTGCGGGAACTCCACGTCCTCGAAGAATTTGTAGTTTTCAAGATTCGTGGCGGGAGCGAAGAAGCATGCAACCTTCATGGGTATATCGCCGGAATTCTGCAGCATGTGCACCTGTCCCTGCGGGAAGAGCACGGCGCAGCCTTCGCGCACGGGTGAAACCTCTCCGTTCACGAGGACGCGCCCGGACCCGCTGACGATATAGATGACCTCCTCGCCATTCGGGTGCGAATGCGCCGGGCGCACGGTCTGGCCAGGTTCCACGCGGATTACGCACATGGAAAGATGCTTCGCGCCGAGCCGTTCTTCGGTTACCAGCCACCGCAGATTCCGGCCCGGAAGGTCCAGACTTTCGACTTCGCTCTCGTGAATTACCGGAACGCTCATGCGCTCAATCCTTTCATCACCGTCTCCGCAAGCCGGCGCGGCGAAAGCCCGAATACTTCGAGCAGTTCCTCATACAATCCGGAATGAATGAACTGCGGCCTGCCTTCTTTCGTCAGAGCATTTACCGCAATAACGCGCTTCGCGCGGACACCTTTCCGCATCAACACGCGCGCATAGTTCTGCCACAGGAACCCGTTGTTCTGTTCCGCGAACACGACCAGCTTTTCCGATTCCGCGAGCGACAGCAGCATTTCTTCATCCACCGAGGGCATGTCGATCACACGCACGGCAACACCGCGCGCCGCGCACAGTTCCGCCGCGGCGAGCGCTTCGTGCACGGCGCGGCCGCTGCTCACGATCACGGCGGAATCCTCCGGATTCTCGCGAAGCGTCCACGCCCTGCCGAACTCGAACCGGAAATCCTCGCCATAGAGGACCGGAGACGCGGCCCGCATCACGCGCACGTAGACAAGACCGCGATTGCCCTCCATGACCCATCGCATGATGGCGAGCAACTGGCGGGGGCAA
>DASZUZ010000509.1:0-7593 GCA_035547415.1 Bryobacteraceae bacterium
CCATCACCCCGGTAACATGAGGCTGACCGAACTGACGCTCATCCCGGAGGACATGCAGTCCTCGAGCGTGGAACGCGCGTTCGAACTTCGTCCAGGTATTGGCTATATCCGTGTGGGCAGCTTCGAGGAGAAGACTGGTCAGCAGATACACGCGGCGATCGAACAACTCGGCGGCCGCAAGCTCAAAGGCCTCGTTCTGGATCTTCGCAACAACCCAGGCGGACTGATGACCGCCGCGCTCGAGACGTCCTCTTATTTTCTGAAGTCCGGCCAGATGATCCTCTCGGTGAAGGGCCGCAATGTCCCGGAGACGATCGAGCGCGTTCCGAAAGACAACAATCCTTACACCTTCCCGGTCGCCGTCATCGTGAATGGGAAGACCGCCAGCGCTTCGGAAATTGTGTCGGGATCGCTGCAGGATCACGATCGCGCCACCATAGTGGGCGAACCCAGCTTCGGCAAGGGTCTGGTCCAGAGCGTTTACCCGCTGGCGGAAGGAACCGGGCTGGCGCTGACCACCGCGCTCTATTACATTCCGAGCGGCAGATCGATTCAGAAGGCTTTCAAGCAGGAGAATTTCGCTCTCGGAGCCACTGCCGCGCATCCGAATGAGAGAAAAGACTTCAAAACCGATAGCGGCCGTCCGGTTCCCGGTGGCGGCGGCATCGTGCCGGATATTGCTGCCTACCCGATCGAGATGACGCCGCTCCGCAGCGTGCTCGAAGCATCCGCTTCGTTCACCACATTCGCCGGCGAGTACCTGCGCGATCACAAGATCACCCCCGGCTGGGACCTTCCGCCCCAAGTCATCGATCAGTTTCAGGCATGGCTCTCCGAACGGCGGATTCAGCCCTCGCTCTCGGAATGGAGCGCCAACCACGACTATGTCGCGAACCGCCTCAAAACCGAGATTTATAACCTCGCTTTCGGTGTCGACAAAGGTGACGAAATCGAAGCGCAGTACGATCCCCCCGTTCAGAAAGCGCTGGAAGCGGTAACGAAGCCGGGGTCATAATGGCCCTATGGCTGTGACCCTGTCTCTCGATCAGGAAAAGAATCCCTGGGTGGCGGCGGAAGTCCGTTTCGACAATGCCGCTGAAAGGTTGCGCCTCAATGACGGAATGCGCAAAGTCCTCAAGAGCCCGGCGCGGGAGGTCACGGTCAATATTCCCGTACAACTCGACGACGGTCGTCTCGAAGTCTTCACGGGCTACCGCGTGCAGCACTCCATCGCCCGTGGTCCCGGCAAAGGCGGTATCCGGTATGCGCCGGACGTCACGCTGGATGAAGTACGCGCACTTGCTTCATGGATGACGTGGAAGTGCGCCGTCGTCAACATCCCGTTTGGCGGCGCCAAGGGTGGCGTCATCTGCAATCCCTCGCTGATGTCGGAAGGCGAACTCGAGCGCCTTACCCGCCGCTACACGGCCGGAATCATCGAGGTCATCGGACCGGAGCGGGACGTCCCCGCGCCCGATGTGAACACGAACGACCGTGTGATGGCCTGGATCATGGATACGTACGCGATGCATGTGGGCCATGCCACCACTGCCGTTGTCACCGGCAAGCCGATGGAGTTGGGCGGTTCCCGCGGGCGCCGCGAGGCGACCGGACGCGGCTGCATGCTCGTGACGCTCGAAGCGTTGAAAAGATTCAATCTCAAGCCGGAAGATACTCGCGTGGTGATTCAGGGCTTCGGCAACGTGGGCGGAATGGCGGCCAGGCTGATCGCGAAGCATGGATTTAAGATCATCGCCATCATCGAATACGACGGCGCCGTCTGCAATCCCAAGGGTCTGGACATCGAAGCGCTGATGCGGCACAGGACGGACACAGGCTCCGTTGTGGACTTCCCTGAAGGCGAGACGATCGACAAGCGCGAAGCCATGTTCCTCGAATGCGACGTGCTCCTGCCCGCCGCCACCGAGAACGTCATCACCTCGGAAAATGCCGCGAAGCTCCGCTGCCGCATTCTCTGCGAAGGCGCGAACGGCCCGACCACGGCTATCGCGGACGAAATTCTTGCTGAGAAGAAGATCTTCGTGATCCCGGACATTCTGGCGAATGCGGGTGGAGTGACGGTGTCTTACTTTGAGTGGGTGCAGGACCGGCAGGGCTTCTTCTGGAACGAGGATCTGGTGAACACCCGCCTGCAGGAAATCATGGTGGGAAGTTTCGACGCGGTGACCGCCTATGGCGAGAAGCACCGCGTCGATAACCGGACGGCCGCATATATGCTCGCGCTGGATCGCGTGGCGTCCGCGATCCGGCTGCGAGGCATTTACGCTTAGAACCGGTACTTCACCCAGAGGTTCACGATTCGGCCTCCGGTAAAGGACAGATCCCGGTTCATGAATGCCGGATCGAGCAGGTCCGGCGAGACGATCCCGGGATTGGGATGGTTGAAGGGGTTGATGCCCTCCGCCCGGAACTCCAATTGGTGACCCTCGAGGTGGGGGATCGGGAAGATCCGCTCGACCGCCAGACTCCAGTCCTGTGTCCAGTCGTTCCGGAAGGTATTGCGCCCCAGATTGCCGGGACGCCCGGAAACCGCGATGTAACGGAACTGGTTCGCAGTTCCGGGAGCGCGGGTGTTGAAATCCACCAGCGATCCGTTCGGCATGAGTTGCCCGATGCCGGTGATGCAGGTCGATGAGGTCATACAAGCGTCGGTGTAATTGATTGGCGCGCGCGGGTTGCCGAGATCAGGCCGGTCATTCGTCGCCCGGAGATCCCCATTTTCATCGAGACCGCCGAAATAGATCGTGTCCGGCGCGCCGCTCTGCAACTGCGCGCTGCCAGAGATCGTCCAGTTCCGAACGATCTGGTTGACAGCGCCATGCCAGCCTCCGTTGCTGCCGCGATAGGGCAGGGAATAGAGCCAGGTGACGACGCCGCGGTGCGTGCGGTCAAACGCTGAAACCCCGCGCTCACCCCGGATGTTGAACGCATCCTGCGGATAAGAACTGCCGCCGCTGCTGACGAAGACCTCGGAGCCGTCGTCGATCGCCTTCGAATAGGTGTACGCCACTTCGATCATGAAGCCGTTGCGGAACCGCCGGTTCAGGTCTGCCTGGAGGCCATGATAGATGGAGTCGCCCGCGTTGGTCCTCGCGCCGATGGAGCCTCGCGCCGCATTAAGCCGGGTGTTGTTCACGCCCGGATTCAGCTCCTGATTGAGGAACAGCCGCGCGCCGCGCGTGCCGACGTAAGCGATGGTGGCCAGCATGCTCCACGGGAGTTGCCGTTCGATGTTCAGGTTCCACTGATAGGTGAGCGGGCTTTGCAGATGCGCGTCCACGACCGATACGGTTGCCCTCGGATTCAGGCTCGAGGTCACCGACGAAACAAGGCCGAGCGCGCCTCCGGTGCCTCTGCCCGTGCCCGGCGAAGTCAGCGTCCCGCCGAGGGTGTTCGGCGCCGAACTGGCGACGTTGTCCTGAATATTCGTGAAGAAGCCGTCATAGAATGCTCCCCAGCCCGCGCGGAAGACCGTCTTCCCCGAGCCCGGATTCCACGCCAGTCCCACCCTTGGCCCCCAGTTGTTCTTGTCCGCCTGCTCCGGTACCCGTGTCGTCAGCGGATCCGTCAGCGCCGCCGTGAGCCGAACGCCCGGATAAGGCAGTGAGTTGAACGGCGTTCCGAAGTATTCCCAGCGCACGCCGTAAGTCAGTGTCAGCGTCGGACGTACCTTCCAGGCATCCTGGAAATAATAGGCCTGCGTCGTTTGGGGGAAGCTCACGTAAGGATTGCCGAACTGTTTGCCGGCGCTTCCCGCGGGTCCGGTGAAGTTATCGAGGAAATTCGCCAGACCGGTGCACATCGTCAGGCCGATCGCCGAACAGTCGCCTCCGTTGTTGAAACGGATGGTTCCCCGGGCATTAAACGGAATCGCGTCGTTGATTGCCAGATGAATCAGATCGCCGCCCGCCTTGAAACTGTGATTCCCGGCAGTCCAGGAGAATGCATCCTGATATTCAAAGGTGTCGTGACCGCGCCCCTGAGGGAACGTAGGATCCAGCCCGCCAAAGGTTGGACCGGAAAATCCGGCAATGGTCAGGTTGGGCAGTTGATAAAGGGGATTCGAGGTCGTCGAAGAGAGCGGTCCGAACGTAAAGTTGATCTGTTGCGCCGTGAACCGCATTTCGTTCAGTTTGGTGGGACTGAAAACATGGGTCCAGTAGATTCCCATATTTCGCGCGGGGCCGCCCTGCTGCGTATCCTGAGTCGGAAGGGCGTTCGGGTTGGCGAAGAGATCCGGCGTCAGGCTCGACTGCGTTCCGATGTAACGGGCGGAAAGACGGTCGTTATCCGAAGCGTTATAGTCACCCCGGATGATGTACTCGTACGACGGGGCTGCCTGTGTCGGCGTGCGAATGATCTGACCGACGGGAATGAAGCACGGGCTGCCGCAGCCGGGCCGGTTGCCCACGTTGATCGTGCTGGTTTGGGTCGGCGCTGTCAGTCCGCCCAAAGAATTCACCAGAATGGCCGCGTTGGGGTCGGCGCCCGCGATCGCGTTCAGATTCGCGACTCCCTGCGCGGTGGGAATAATCAGCGTATTTCCGGATTCCGCGCCGTAGATGCGATGCCATTGCGAACTCCCGAACAGGAACAGTTTATTCCTGATAACCGGGCCGCCAGCCGTGAAGCCGAAGGTATTGTCGACGAGTCTCGGCACGGTGGTTATACCGGAACGCTTCTGCTCGGACGTCAGGGCATCGAGGCCCGATCCCGTGTAGCGCTCCCACAGGCTGCCGTGATACTCATTCGTGCCGTTCTTGTAAATCACGTTGGTGACGGACGCGCCCCCGCGGCCGTACTCCGGCGCATAGGAATTGCGAAGAACCGACACCTCGCGAACCGCTTCCAGATTCTGCGTCTGCAAGGCCTGACCGGAAATGCCGTAGTCGTTGTTGTCGAAGCCGTCAATCAGAAAATTATTGGCGCGCGGACGCAGTCCGTTTTCCGAAAATCCGGAGCCATTGGTGAAGTTGTCGCGGCTTGCCACGCTGACCGCGCCGGGTTGGGTAAGCACCAGATCGATCGGGTTCAATGAATTCACCGGCAGCTTCGCGATTTCCTCCGTTGTGATCGTCTGGCTCAGTTCGCCGCTGTCGGTCTGGATCTGCGCGCCGGAAGCCTCCACGGAAACGGTTTGCGAAACCGCTCCCACTTCGAGTGAAATATTGAGCGAGGTAACGACCGAGCCCTCCACGCTCAGGTTGCTGATTTCCTTTTGGCTGAACCCGGGCGCGCCAGCCGTGACGGTGTAATTGCTCGGCGTGATTGCTTCGACCCGATACTCGCCGTTCGATCCGGTCTTGACGGTCCGGGTTTCCGCGCCCAGATTATCCTTCGCCGTCACTGTTGCTCCGGATATGGCTGAACCTGAGGGGTCCGTGACCGTGCCTGCGATGGTTCCTTTGCTGGTCTGCCCGAAAGCGGGCCACACAACCAGCGCGGCGGCTGAAAACAGGAGAAAAGAGTACCTCTTCCCCGAAAGACTGAACATGCAAACTCCCTGATTTTGCGATTTGGTCCCTTAATGAACCTGGCGCTCAACGCTTGCAAATCAGGGTCCGGGAGTAGTATTGCTATCGCCCTGCGGATCGCTTTTGCCCCAACTCCCTTGACTAGGGCGTGATCACCTGGGCCGGCGTTGTCTGGATGCCGAGCCCCGCATACTCTTCTTTTACTTTGACGACTTTGGCGCCTTTGAACGTCACGAAAGTGACTTTGCCCGGCGCCTCCCCGTAAATCCAGTCTTCCAGATCGATGCCGTCTTTGCTCTCCCGGTACTTGCGAATCGGATGACCGAGCGCCATGAGGACTTCGTCCCGGCTCATGCCTTCCAGCGCGCGCTTCTCGGCGATCGCCTTCTGCATTTCGGGCGGAAGCGTCTCGGCGTAGACCTTTGTTACCGAATGCTTGTCGAAATCCATCAGAGGCAGAAGCGTCTTTTTGATCTGGTCCGACGTAAGATTTTCCATCGGTTTATGGAAATTGATCTCGATATTCGTTCCCAGACTGGGCGTGTAGTCGCCGTTGCTGACCGGATAGGTGCTTGGTCCCATGCCGGTCTCGATATGGTCATACCAGTGGCGGCCGCTCTTCAGTCCTCCGTTGATCTCGATCAGCAGTTTGTCGCCGTCGAACGTCACGTGGGTGATCTTGATCTGATCGCCTTCCCGCGCCGCGGGTCCGCCGTTCTGCTGGGCCATCATCTGCCATTTGGCTTTGTCCCAGGACCCGTCGGCGGCGTCGAATTCCAGGGGCTTTTTAGAGCGGGGGAAATAGGTCTTCGCTTTGGCATACTCCGCCGACAGGTTACGAAGAATTTCGATCTTCTCGTCCTCCGTCAGTTTGTCTTTGGACGGAACCACGCCGCCGCAGAGCAGCGTGGCTGACGCCAGCGCCGCGATTACGGAACAGGCGGCGACGCCGGCTCGAGCGGAACGCCGGCCGAACCGGGCGGTTCGTCGAGCAGCCATGCCCAACCTTTGCTGACTGGAATCTTCCAGACAACGGCCGCCAAAATCAGAAGAGCCGCCAGAGTGAGAACGCTGGCTTCCGGTCCGTACTTCCCGCCGCTCCAGAGATCGCTGGTTTTCCATACCAACTCGTACCCCGTCACTCTGATTGTAAGTCCGCTGAGTTCCACCCCGAAGAACGGGAAAGTCACGTTCCAGCCGAAGTGGAGGCCGATGGGTAACCAGAGGTCATGGGTCCGCAGTACGGCGGCGCCAAACAGCACGCCGAAAAGCGCCGTGTTCACGTCGCTCAGCCATGTGGCGCCCGGGTTGTCATTGTGCAGCCATCCGAAGAGCGCGCCGGTGCTCAGCACCGCCAGCCACGGCCCCCACCCCCGAGTCAGATACTGCAGAACGAAGCCGCGGAAGGCGATTTCTTCCGCCATCGCCCCGCAGAACAACAGGACCGGCATGAACAACGCCGCTCGCCACGAGATATCGGGGTTGATGACCTTTTCGAAATGGGCCATTCCCAGCGCCAGAGGCACAACAATCACCAGGGCGGCTCCGCCCGCGCCAAGTACCGCGCCGAGCAGAAGATTGCGCTCGGACCCCCTGTTCCATGCGAGTCCCAGTTCACTCATGTGCCGGGACTCGAAGATCGCCATGGCGAGAGCGCTGGCGATCGCCGCGGCAAGCAGCATCCCGAGCGTCACCCCCATCAGTTCGCCGCCAAAGAAGGCGATGATCGGGACAAGAAAAAAGAGCGCGACCCGGAACAGCAAAAAGCAGACTCCCGCGCCCAGCAGCGGTTTCAACCAGTCGCGTTTGCGGGGCGGGCTGTCCGGCACTCAGCGCACCTGTACGCCCCGAACGGCGACGCTCGACCGCAACACCTGCGCACCAGCGTCTTCGATGACCGTCGCTACCCGATCCTTCGCTTCCGGCTCCACCAGGAACACCACGCAGCCTCCACCGCCCGCGCCGCAGACTTTCGCGCCGGTGCTGCCGGCGCGCCGCGTCGCCGCGATGAGGTGGTCGATCAGAGGCGTCGTGATGGTCGGGATGTTTTTACGCCGGCTTACCCAGTCCTCGCGCATCAGACGGGATGCCTCGTTCC
>DASZUZ010000510.1:0-3709 GCA_035547415.1 Bryobacteraceae bacterium
CCGAATCGTGGCGTTCGGAAACTGCCGCCGCAGGTCCGCGTAAATCTTGCGGATTTCTTCCACGCTGTGCGGACCGCGGTTGTCGTCCGCCATCTCCACCGCGACAGCCAGGTCCGATCCCGGCACGCGAACAACGCCGCCATACGCAAGCCGGTGATACATCATCACAATGGACGCGCCGTCCGGCTGCTTCCAGATAAAGAGCGGCGGCACGTCGGGAGGTGTGCTGGCGGAGTTCACGCCGATATCCAGAAACGTGACGCCGTTCTCGGCCAGCGGCCCGATCAGTCCTCGCGTGTGGCCTGGAACGTCGGTCATCTTCGCGCCCGTGGTTTTGTGCCCGAAGCGTCGGTCGAGCGATTTTGAAAAACCGATTGCGCCCGCGATGGCGGACGGATCCAGCAGTTCGGTCTGCCACGTAAAAGGAAGGGCATGCCACGCGATATCTCCCGCGGCAATCGCGTTTTCCATCCGCTTGCGGTCGGCAGTGTTCGCCTGCTCGAGATATTCGTAGAGCAGCCAGGAGCCGGTCGTCCAGACATAACGCTCCTCGCCCGATCTCTTCATCTCTTCGGATATCTGAATCGCGCGCGGAAAATACTCTCCGAAATACTTTCGGATAATCGCCGCCTGCGTATCGACAAAACCGACGTCGAGATGACACTTGAACATGGCGAGAACGCGCCGGACGCCGGGATCCGGCGTCGGTGTCTGCGCCGAAAGAGCGCCTGCGGCGCCGATCAGGCTTGTGGCGAACTGACGACGATTCATCAGTTCAATGTACTCCGAGCCGCGCCTGTGTCCCATGTGGGGCCGGGCTTCAGCCCGGAGCAAGCTGCCTGAAACCCGCGCGCATCCCTCCAGCCGCACCGCGCGTAGAACGCCGCGTCTGCGAGAACCGCGCAGGTCTTCTCCTGGTCGTGAAATCTCGGCCGCGGTCCGACGAAATCAAACACCGGCAGGCGGGCCATCAGGATCAACTGTCCGGAATGTCCAACAGGGCAGGGAAACGAAGCTATCGCGACGATACCCAGACGGAGCGTAAGCGTCAGACCGCGAGTAAACACGCGATCACGCTCAAACGTTCGTCGTCCCGTCCGGCGCTCCAGAGGAGCGGCAGCGACTACTTCGTCACGGCGTCGAACTCGAAGAAGCCCTCGTTGTCGGGAGCGGCGCCCGCGACCGAAAACCACGTTCTTCCCCGTCCGCTTCTGATCGCGATCGCCGCTGCCCCCGGACCGCCGCACCCTTCCGCGCCTCTGGTCTTTACGTTCCGGCAGACATTGCCCTGGATATTCTCAGCCCGAATCGGCCGTCCGGCGGAATTCGGAACGCTGGCGGCCCAGGGAATGTGGGCTGGCAAAAGAATATGCCAGGCTCCGTCTCCCTTCGCCTCGACCACGGCTTCCTTCGGCGTGCAGAGGTTGCGGCCTTCCATGCAGGTGACCTTTTCGAGAAACTGAATACTCGAATCCACTGACGTGATCACCGACGAGGTATCCGGAATCAGCGTCCAGTTCAGAATGTCGTGGTTCTCGTATCCGTTGCCGGTCGATGCCGTGAACCCTGCAAAAGCCCGGCCCGAGGAATCCAGCACGGCGGAGAGATCGACTCTGGCCGTCAGAGCCGGCGTTTCTGCGTCATCGAGATAAACGCGCATGACCGGCGGTTTGTAACTGACCCGCGCTGCGTGAGCGCGCCCGTCTTTCAGACGAAATCGCAACCTCTTCGCCATCCCCAGCCGGGGCGGCGGCCACCGCATCCGGCCAACCGCGCCGTTGGCGCAGATCGCGATGTAGTTGTCGGAGGGATCGTCCTGATTCTGAAAAGTGTCGAAGAAAACCGCCAGACTGCGGGGAATGCCGTGGTTATCCGGATAGCGATTCTGCTCCCCCAGTCCGAACCCGCCCGCTGAGCCGCGATTGCCGATGGCCTCCGGTCCGCTGTTCTGCAGCACGAAGGCAAAGCCATCGGCGCCCGGACCCAGTCCGCCCGGAGAGGTCATCTGAAACTGGAACCGGGCCTCGAAGCCCTCGCGCACGAACTGCCTCTCCCTGACCCAGGCCGCGCCGACTTCGTGCGGGAACGATCGCGTTAGCCGCAGTCTGTCTTCCAGCAGCCGGGCTGATCCCACGAGTTGCAGGTCAGCCGCGCCGCAGACGCCTGCCAGCGCGAGGGTGACGGAGAAGCGCCACACACTAAGAATCTATCGGATTTCCCGCGGCTGCCGGCGGCCTGGTCCGCCTCACTCTTCCCGGAGTGCCTGCATCGGATCCATTCTGCTTGCTCTCCTCGCCGGCAGCAAGGCTGCGACCGCGCACACAACCAGGAGCGCGCACACTGCTGCCCCGATGGTCGCGGGGTCGTTCGGCTTCACGTTGTACAGCAGGCTTTTAGCCACCCGGGATGACGCGAGAACCACTACCACTCCCGCCCCGACGCCCACCAGCGTGTGCGCCAGAGCTTTGCGCACGACGAGCCAGACGACCGATCTCCTCTGGGCCCCGAGCGCCATGCGAATGCCGATCTCTCCCGTTCGCCGCGCCACCGAATACGCGAGAATCCCATACAGTCCCACGGACGTCAGCAGCAGCGCGAGCGCCCCGATGAACACCGAAAGATATGCTGTCAGCCGTTCCGTCGAGAGCGACTCGTCCACCTGCTGTTTCATCGTTCGGATCGTGCCAACGGGTAGGGTGTGCGCTTCCTCGCGGAGGATGGCGCGGAACGCCGCGTACGTGGCGTTCACCGGCTGATTCGTCCGGATCGCAACATACCCGTGCGTCTCGTTCTGCGTGTAAGGAAGGTAAACCGTCAGCGGGACCTCCTGGCGCAGATTGAAATATCGGTAGTTGCCGACGATGCCCACGACGCGAACCATGGACTTTGACGACGCCAGTCCGATTTCCGAACCCACCGCTCTGCCATTCGGAAACCAGCGCCGCGCCGCGTTCTCGCTGATGAGTGCGACTTTCTCGGACTGAGCCGTGTCGCCGTCGTTGAAGTCGCGGCCGGCGCGAAGGGGAACCTGCATCGTCTCGGTAAAGCGCGTACCAACGGAACTGATGTCGGCGAGCCGCTGATCTTCGGAAAGGTCTGGCCGTCCCGGAATCGTGAAGAAGTCGTTCCAGCCGCTGTTGGTCAACGGCGTCGGCCAGATCAAAGTCGCGATTTCCACGCCCGGGATCGTGCGCGCGCGCTGCATCAGACGGCCGAAGAGCCGCTTTGCCTGCTCCGCTTCCATCGGAGGGTGCGAGTCGGCGATCGAGATCACCGTCAGCCCCTCCGGATGAAAGCCCATATCGACGCGCATCAGGCGGACCAGTGTGCCCGCGAACAGACCAGCCGCCGCCAGCAGCACAACCGAAAGAGCCACCTGAATTCCCAGGAGAGCCCGTCCCAGGCCGATCCGCTCCTCGCCGCCTCGCACCTGGAAGGCTCTCTCCTTCAGCGCCGGCGCAACGCCGTGTCGCGTGGCCCGCAGCGCCGGTCCAACGCCGAACAGAATGCCCGCCGCAACCGTGACGGTCAGGCTGAAGAACAGAATGCGCCAGTCCGGATGCAGGTCGAGTTGCACCGGATTATCGGTTGTCGAGAGAACGTCCACCAGCACACGCGTCGACCAGACGGCAAAAAGCCAGCCTCCGGCTGCCCCCGCCGCCGCCAGCGCCATGCTCTCGGTCAGGAATTGGCGTACGATGCGGGCGCG
>DASZUZ010000511.1:0-3231 GCA_035547415.1 Bryobacteraceae bacterium
GAGGCCCTGCGCAACACCCACGCCGGAATCCGTATACGCCGGATTCAGCATGTTCGCCTGATGCCCGGCGCTGTACCACCAGAACACGATCGCGAAGTTGACCGGATCGTCCCACCCGCGCTCCTGGAACACGTTCTCGCCGCACAGTGTCCACGGAATCCCGGCTGTCCGGAGCCGCTGCGCGATGTCGCCCCGTTCCGGGTCGTTGTGCCCGGGGAAACGCAGCTTCGCTTTCCGCAGGCTCTGCTCCCGCGCGCACCGCGCCAGATCCTCTCGCCATTGGAGAACCGGCGCGCCCCGCAGGCTCCGTAACTCGTTCGCGCGATCGAAGATCCGCCGGGCGAACTCGTGCAGATCGCGCTCATCGGATACCCCGATCGCCAGCGCGGCCTGGAACAGAGCCCGGCGGGTCATGACGTGGGAAATTGAGCCGTGACCTTTGGCTTCGCCTGCCCGTCCCGATACGGCGTCAGCACGATGTTCAGGTCCAGCTCGGTCACCTTTTCGCGCAGCCGCACGATCAGTTTCTGATACTTCGGGTTTGCCGCCTGCGAAGGAAGAGTCTTCACCGGCGCGATGTCGAAGACGGCATGGCGCGGTGTCCGGATCTCGGCGGAAAGATACCACCCGTTCTTGTGAAGCGTCGCCGTCGGACCGTTGACGGAAATGTCGGAATCCGTCATCATCCCCCAGATCGCCTCCACCGGCTGGTCCGAACGGAGCGAATCCTCAATCAGCACGGCTTGTCGTTGCGCGATTCCGGCGCGGCGCATCCACTGCTTCACTTTCGCGCTGGTTCTGGAGAGATCGATCTGTACCCAGCTCAGGTCCGCGCCAAACTCCTGGCGAACGATGTGCGCCTCCGCTCGCGGATCCTGATTCTCCCCGTCGATCAGCAGCGTGTTGTGCGATTCGGTGCGGATCCGGAAAAACGCGTTTCGCTGCGACCCCGGCAACAGATACTCGTCGGAACCCAGGTCCGACGCCCACCGGATTCCGCCCGCGTCCAGCACAAAAGTCCCGAGATCCAGGTGCGTGTGCGGAGCTTTGTTATCGCCGCCCTTCACCGCGAGAAAGAGCGCGTTCGGATCTTCCCACGCGCTTCGAAAGGTCGCCACGTTGACGCCATGAAACGCCGTGTCCAGCGGCCAGACCGGAGGTTGCGGCGGCCGCGCATCCCGCGCGAACCAGACCAGGTCGTATGCTTCCGGATGCGCGCTTCTCTCAAGCAGTTTCTGCTCGCTCCAGGCATATGCGGGCGCGCTGAACCGCTTCGCCATCCAGAACATCTCCGGAGCCAGTCCCGGGTCTTCGGTCCCATCGCCAAAATTGAAAATCTTATTGGAGGGACCGATCAGGCAGACGCGAAAACGGCCGGCCCGGTCCAGCCCATGAAACCCGCTCAATGCGTAATCGTTTCCGAGAGCCGTATCCAGCGACGCGAAGAAGAGGCATGCATAGCGGATCGCGGACTCGCCCAAAGCCGGTCCTTCCGGCCAGCCGCCGTCCATGCCATACGTCGCCAGGCCATGCGGTATCGATTCCAGCGCTCCCCGCAAAATCTCGCTGGCTTTCTCGCGTGTCTCGTCGGCGACCGCCAGCGCGCCCATTGCCATGGCGCTGTTGCAGACGATGTTCCAGTTGAAGTGATCGCGAGTCCACGAGCTTTGCTTCTGATAGAAAGGCAGAGCCTGGTCGAGTCCTTTGAAAATCAGCGCGTCGCGAATCCAGCTCCGCTCCTCCGGCGTCAGCGAATTGTACAGCCAGTCGTACCCGATCGCGAAGGCGTGCGTCATCTCCGCCGTCTCCACGAAGCGCCCGGGATTCCAGTCGCGGAACGAAGCGGCCGCGTTCAACTCCATAACGGCCCGCCGCAGCCACGGATCGCGTCCCGAAAGACGGTACATGAGCGAAAGAATCGTGATCCTGTCGAGTGCCCGGCGTGTCTGAATCTGCATGCCGGACGGCTTGTACTCGACCGGGGGCACCGATAACAACCGGTCGGATTCTTTCTCCAGATCGGCGTAAATGCGGCGCGCCAGGGTGTTATCCCGGATGATTGCCCGAATCTTTTCGAGGTCCGGATCGGGGAGGATCAGCCGCGGGTGACCCTGTCGCAACTGCCGCAAGGGATCGTTATCGCCCTGGGCCCACGCGGCGGCGCAGGCCAGTTGTCCAAATAGAGCGCGCCGCGTGTACAAACCCCTCACTTGAATCAGTTTGGCACAGGAAAGCCGGATGACGTCCCGCGCGCGTGTCAGAATACGATCTTGATTGAACGAGTCCGAAACGGCGCCTTGTCGCGGCCGCCCGCTCGCGCCGTGATGTTTGACTTTGACGGGACCATCGCTATGGTTCGCGCCGGCTGGATGCCCATCATGCTCGACATGATGATGGAAACTCTTGCGCCGCTGGCCGGTGATGCGGCCTCGTTGCGCTTCGAGGCGGAGGAGTACGTTGCCCGGCTCACCGGCAAAGACACTCTGCACCAGATGGAAGCATTCGCGCGCCATGTCCGTGAGCTCGGAGGCCACGCGCAGCCGGCGGCAGCCTACAAGGCCGAATTCATCCGGCGCATCGACCGGCTTCGGATCGAGCGGCTCTCCGCCATCGAGCAAGGTGCCATATCCCCCGATGCGCTTCTCGTCCCCGGCATACGGAACCTGCTGCAGAACCTGCGCGACCGCGGCCTTCAGCTTTACCTCGCCAGCGGGAGCGCCCATGAGGAGATCTGCATGGAGTCGGATCTCCTTGGTATCGCTCACTATTTCGATGGAATTTACGGCTCGGCGCCCACCAGCCGCACCAAACGAGAACTTCTGGAATGGCTGACTTCTTCCGGCATCCCGGGCAACCGGATCCTGACGTTCGGTGACGGCCGCGTCGAAATCGAAGACACCCGGGCAATCGGGGGCACAGCCGTCGGAGTCGCGACGGATGAACCCGCCTGCCGCGACGTCGACTGCAGAAAACGTGGCTGGCTTATCGACGCCGGCGCGGATTACATCATCCCGAATTACCTCGAAGAAGACCTGTTGCTGCTCGTATCCGGTGAGATTTGAAAACCCTGGCGATCGATATCGGAGGCACGAAGTTCACGCTGGCCGTGTTCGATGGCGAGCGCATGGTCGCTCGCGAAGTTCGTCCCACGGATCGCGAGGGTGGCCGCGAGTGGATGCTGGACCAGATGGCGCCCATCCTTCATGCATGGCAGTCCGATCCGGGCGTTGA
>DASZUZ010000512.1:0-4322 GCA_035547415.1 Bryobacteraceae bacterium
TACCGAAGCTCAATCTTCACCGAGACGGGCCTCACAGTCAATACATTCCTGGGGTACTATGTACTGGCCTCATGTAAGCGACGACACTTTGATCGCACTATGACGACTGAACCGGGTGGCTTACTTACCGGATCAGGCCAGCCGTGCAGCGGGCGTAATCCGTTCCGCGTTGAGGTACGGCCTCAACGCCTCCGGGATGACCACGCTGCCGTCGCGCTGCTGGTAGTTCTCGACGATTGCCACCCAGGTACGTCCGACGGCGAGACCGCTTCCGTTCAGCGTATGCACCAGCTCCGCTTTCTTTCCGCCCCGAAACCGGATGTTGGCGCGGCGCGCCTGAAATGCCTCGAAGTTTGAGCACGAGGAGATTTCCTTGTATCCGTTTTGTCCCGGCAGCCAAACCTCGATATCGTAGGTCTTCGCGGAGCTGAAACCCATATCGCCCGTGCACAGGACGACCGTCCGAAAGGGCAGACCCAGGCGCCGCAGGATATCCTCGGCGTCGCCCGTCAGGCGATCGAGTTGCTCATAGCTCTGGTCGGGCCGCGTGAACTTCACCAGTTCCACCTTCTGGAACTGATGCTGGCGAATGATACCCCGGACGTCACGCCCGTAAGATCCGGCTTCACTGCGAAAACACGGCGTGTAAGCGCAGAGACTGATTGGAAGCTTTTCCATCTCGATCGTTTCATCGCGGAAGAGATTGGTAACCGGAACCTCCGCGGTCGGGATCAGCCAGAAATCCGTATTTTCAATCCTGAACAGATCCTCGGCGAATTTGGGCAGTTGCCCGGTCCCGTACAAGCTGGCGGAATTTGCCATGAACGGCGGCAACACTTCGGTGTAACCATGCTCGCGACTATGCGTGTCGAGCATGAAGTTGATCAGCGCGCGTTCCAGCTTCGCGCCCAGATCCCAGTAAACGGCGAAGCGAGCACCGGTGATCTTCGCGGCGCGATCGAAATCCAGGATGCCGAGCTGTGGTCCGAGGTCCCAGTGCGCCTTCGGCTCGAAATCCAACGCGGGCGGCTCGCCCGACGTTCGAACCACACCGTTGTCGTCGGCGGATTTGCCCACCGGGACCGACTCGTGCGGCACGTTCGGAATCGCGGCCAGCATATCGCGGAAGCGGGAATCCGCTTCGTCGACCTGCTTGCCCAGATCGCCCAGCCGGTCTCCGATCTCGCGGGACCGCTCCTGCAGCCCGGTCGCATCGGCGCCTTCCTTGCGGAGTTTCGCGACGTCTCGCGAGATTCGGTTCTTCTCGGCCTGCAACTGCTCGGACTCGGTGATGGCCGAGCGGCGCCGCCGGTCGAGGTCGCGAAACTCGTCGAGCGGCAATGTAAGGCCGCGCGTGGACAGGCGTTCGGCAATCGCGTCCAGTTGGGCGCGAAACGTCCCCAAATCATGCATATAGACGTATGCTAGCAGGCGCCTTTAAAGCGTTCCGTTCGACGTGATTGTAACAGGCGGAGGGATTGAAGGAACTACTCGTCTTCAGCCTCGACCGTCACCGGTTCGAGATCTTCAGCCTCGAATATCTGCCTGCAGTCCAGGCATTCCACGTAGTCAACCCCGTCCCTTCGGGCCAGGATGGTTGTTCTTTTATGCTCACAAGCGGTAGGCATACCAAATGCTGGGGATACGAATTATTCTAATGATCCAGGCGGCTCTGTCAAGAGGACTGAAGGACCAGTGCTCCGGAATTCGCTAACGCAGATTATATCCAGCCCGGCGGGATTTCGATAGAGGACCGATACCGATGCGGCGGGAACCGGTCGTCAACCCTTCACGCTGATGTGCCCGATATAGAAATACCGCTTACTCGCGACAGGTCTGCCGAATCGAAACGCAGGCGTGAAAGTGCTGTAGAGAACCAGGTTTCCGATTTCCTGGAGTTCAGCCGGGGTCGGATTTGCGGTCTGCGGAAGTTCGAAATCGGTCACGTGTCCGGTCGAATCCACCGTCAACTGCACCATGAGATCCTGGCCCCGGAAGCTGAAGGGCGTCAGTTCGTCGATCGCAACATCGGTGGAAATGCCCACGGGGAGATCGTTGCGCAGATCCTGAATGACGTGCAGATTATCCACGATGACGCCAAAACACAGGAAGGAAGCGAGGACGCCGCCGGCCGCCGGAACCGCGAAGGGCTTCAGGAGATTGTCGAAAAACAGCTTCGCGCGCGATTTCTGCTCGGCCATCCAGGAAGCAAAGTCCTGGCGCGCCAGTTGCCGGGACCGCTCCCGGGAAGCGAGAACGCGCAACCGCGTATTGACCATGGGCGGAACATGCCGGACAGGCAAATGCCGCAGACCGGAACGCAGAGACCGCACCTCCGCCTGATGCAGTTCGCACTCGCGGCACGCTTCCAGATGCCATCCGATTTCGCGGCGCTCACTCGCGTCGAGCGCCCCGCCCACATAGTCCCACAAAGACCTGCGGACGGTCTTGCAATTCAGTTCTTCCATCACTTCACAGTCCTCGGAACCAGATGCAATGCGGGGGCCGGTTCGAGCCGATTTGCCAGATATCGCCGCAGAGCCTCACGACCGCGCATGATTCTCGATTTCACGGTGCCGATCGACACTTCGAGAATTTCGGCGATCTCTTCGTAACTCATGTCTTCCATTTCGCGCAGCACGAGCGCGGTCCGGAAAACGGGATTGATGGCGTCGAGTCCTTCTTCGAGAAGAATCTGGGCTTCCCGATTCATGGTGAAGTCAAATGGAGTCTCACCAGCATCCATCAGCGGCTTTTCCCGAGTGTCAAAATCGTCGAACGTATCTTCGAGGCCCGTTTCACCCCGGCGGTGGCGGAACAGCCAGCGCCGGCGATTGTGAGACTCGTTGACCGCAATCCGATACACCCAGGTACGCAGGCTGCTGTCCCCCCGAAACTGGCCAACGTTCCGGAAGATCTTGAGAAAAACCTCCTGAACCACGTCGCTCGCATCCGCCGGATCGTTCAGCAGCCGCGAGGCCAGGTTGTAAACGGGCGACTGGAAGCGCTCGATCAGCTTCTCGTAGGCGGCTTCGTCCGCCGCCTGGAGCCCGGAGATCAGCCGTTGATCCTCGAGTACAGCTTCCTGCTCGGGGGTAAGGCTGGAGTTGAGGTTGAGATAGTAAGCGCCGCTCAAAGAATCCTCGAAAACTGCCTTCACATTATAGACTCCGCGTGCCCGGGCAATGTTCCCGCTGAAACCACCTCGCGCAAACCCTATAAATCGAAGCGGATACCCTGCGCGAGCGGCAACTGGCCCGACCAGTTAATCGTCGTGGTTTGCCGCCGCATGTACGACTTCCACGCATCACTACCCGCTTCCCGGCCGCCCCCCGTGTCCTTTTCACCGCCAAACGCGCCGCCAATCTCGGCGCCGCTCGTTCCGATATTCACGTTGGCGATGCCGCAATCGCTGCCCCGATGGCTGAGGAATGTCTCGGCGGCGGCAAGATCGCGGGTAAAGATGGCGGAAGACAGGCCTTGTGGAACCTCGTTATGCCAGCCGATCACCTGATCGAGATCGTCGAACTCGATCAGGTAAAGTATCGGCGCGAACACTTCCTCCCGGATGAGAGGCAGATCGTGCGGCGCGCGGACGAGCGCCGGTTCCACGAAGCAGCCTTCGAGCCGCCCGCCTCCCGAGAGGATTTCCCCGCCCTGCTCGCGAATTTCCCGCAGAGCCGTCATCATTCGGTCAACAGATTTCTCATTGATAAGGGGACCCATCAGCGTCTTCGGATCGAGCGGGTCGCCGATGCGGACCTGGCGATAAGCGGCCTTGAGCGATTCGACAAACGTTGCTGAAATTCCCCGCTGCAGGAACAACCGGCGAGTACTGGTGCAGCGCTGCCCCGCCGTACCGACAGCGCCGAACAAAACGGCCCGCAGCGCGAGATCGGTATCGGCGTCGTCCATCACCACCACGGCGTTATTTCCGCCAAGTTCCAGCAGAGTCCGGCCGAGCCTTTCACCTACTACGGACGCAACATGCCGCCCTACGGCGGACGATCCGGTGAAGCTGACGAGCGGCAGCCTCCGGTCGCGCAGGATCGCTTCACCGACTTCTTTCTTCCTGCCAATCGCCAGCGTGAACACGCCCGCGAAGCCGTGGTGCGAGAGGACCCGGTTGCAGATGCTCTGTACCGCGATGGCGCAGAGAGGCGCCTGGGGAGACGGCTTCCAGACCACGGTGTCGCCGCAGACGGCCGCGATCATCGCGTTCCATGCCCACACCGCCACAGGGAAGTTGAACGCCGTGATCACGCCCACCGGACCCAGCGGGTGCCACTGTTCGTACATCCGATGACCGGGGCGCTCACTGT
>DASZUZ010000513.1:0-7639 GCA_035547415.1 Bryobacteraceae bacterium
ATGCAGGAAGTGCGCTACCAACCAAAGTTATAATTGCGGGCCGCCTCTTTCTTCGCTAGTGTACCTCTTTGGGGGAAGTTTAGTACGCTGGTATACATCTGTATCCAAAAGCGTACTGCTCTGGCTGGTGAGAAATGTGTCTGAAAGAAGACGTTAGCGTTGGATCATCGCCGGACGCTGCTTCTCGCCAGGCCCGCGTTCTGGTGGTAGAGGATGAGCGGCACATTGCCCGGTTGCTGGAACATGTTCTGGTCAAGGAAGGGTACGTCGTCACAACAGTCCGCGACGCCGAGCACGCCCTCGACCTGATGGCCAGTATTTCGCCCGATGTTCTCCTTCTTGACGTGGTTCTGCCTGGGATGTCCGGACTCGATCTGCTGAAGAAACTTCGTCAGGATCCTCAGTGGAAGCAGCTCATCGTGATCGTACTCAGCGGGCAATGGTTCAACTATGACGCTCCCGAACTGGCTGGCGCCGGCGCAACCGCGCAGTGCCCGAAACCGATAGCCCCGTCCAAGCTGATCCGCAAGCTCCTGGAATGCGGGGTTCCGCCGCGCATCGAGCAGTGCGAGCTGCAAGCGCGCTCACTCTGAACCGTCCGCAAGGGAACAGGGAATTTTGTCCGCGTTGCTCAGTTCAGCTTCCACAACTCACCACAAACTCAACCTGGCCGAGCGGGAGCTTGTCGACCGGCTGGCCCGGGAGCTATCCCTGATTGCCTCTCCCGGGCAGATTGAGCTTGCCTTTCGGAGCTCCGCGGGCGAACTCTACAATCTCGCCGGTGCGCCGGAGTCATTTCCCGGTGAACCGCTGCGGGCGTTTCCGTTCGAGGAACTTCCGGGCGCGGAACTTCTTCTGTTCGTGAACGATGCTCCCGCCCAGGTGAAGACGCTGGCTGAAATCGCCGCAGGCAACATCCTGGACAGGATGGCTGTCGAAAAGCGGGAAGACCTGCTGCTCGATGAACTGGGCGCAAGTTGGGAAAGCCTGGAGGCTGTTTATGAGATCAGCACGGACGTTCTGCGGTTCGGCGATGTGCGAAAAGCCCTCCAGCGGCTTATCGAGCGCTTTGTTTGTCTGCAGGATGGATTACAGGCATCGCTGTATCTGACCCGTGACGGACGGCTCGAGCCGCTGGCGTCGAGCAGTTCCGGCCTCGATGTTCTGGACTGGCAGGATCTTGGGCCAATCGCCCGGGCGATCGGGGGGAATCACGCCATCATGCTCGCGGAGGAGCTCAGTGAGCCTCTCTTCGGCAAGAACGCGCCCTGGGCCTCAGCCGCCTGCGTCGCCGCGGCGCCGCTCTCCTCCCGCGAGCAAGTCATTGGGTTCGTCGCGGTCTGGCGTGAAGATCGCCGGTTTGAACTCAATGCCGCTTTCTCCCGATTGCTGGAGGCGATTGCCTGGCAGGCGTCCATGCTGCTCGAAAGCGACCGGTTGAATCGGACCATGCGCGAAAACGAGCGGCTGGCGCAGGACATTGAAATCGCCTCCTCGGTCCAGCAGACGCTTCTCTTCGGAAACGCGCCGGCGACCGTGCAGGGTATCCGCATCGCCTGCTTCAGCGCGCCGTCGCAGCGGATTGACGGCGACTTCCACGACTTTCTCAGGCACTCCGACCGCTGTGTGGATGTTCTGATCGGCGATGTGATGGGAAAGGGAGTCGCCGCCGCGCTGGTCGGCGCCGCGACAAAGAACCAGTTTCTCCGGGCGCTCGCGAATCTTTCGATACGGGCACGGGGCAGCGCGCCCTCGCCGGGAGATATCGTTCGCCGGGCCGGTTTGCGAGTCGGTCAGCATCTTATCGCGCTGGATCGCTTCGTCACGCTTTGCTACGCAAGGTTCGATCTCGACCGGAATTGTCTCGAATTCGTCGATTGCGGGCACACCGGGATTGTTCTTTACCGGCGCGCCACCGGCGAGATCAGGATGCTTCGCGGAGATGACCTGCCGCTCGGCGTTCTTCCCGATTTCGAATGCGCGCAACAGTCTGTTCCCGTCATGCCTGGCGATACGTTTCTGCTGTTTTCCGATGGCGTAACGGAGATGCCCAACGCGGAGGGGGACTTTTTCGGAGAAGAAAGACTCATTGAGTGCGTCCGGGACTGGAGTTCGCTGGGACCTGACATTCTGCTGGAAAAGATTCGCGAGACGACCGCCGAATTCAGCGGCAACCGCGGGCCGGCGGATGATTTTACCTGCATCGCCCTGCAAGTCCGGCTTTCGGAAGATGCGCCGGCGGCGCTGTCACGGTCAGCGGAGTTTCCCCGTGCTCTCGAAGCTCTTGCCGGGGTCCGGGAATGGATTCTGACCGCGGCTGGCCCGGAATGCAATGGTGGACTGGACAAGAATGACCTCTCGCGGGTGGAACTGGCCTGTACGGAGGCGTTTGTCAATTGCGTCCTCCATGGAACGCAGGGCGACCCGGCTGAAAAAGCGCGGATTACCGTGCATTCCTGGCCCGGCCATTTCCGGGTGGATATCCGGCACGAAGGCCCCGCGTTCGATCCGCTGAGGGCGCCCGCGCCGTCGTTCGATGGCTCCCGTGATGGTGGCTTCGGAGTCTGGATCATCATCCATTCCGCCGACGAAGTGAGTTACAGCCGGGAAGGTGGGACGAACCTGCTCTCCATGTCATTCCTGGCGAAACGAGATAACCAATGCAACTAGTAACCGACCAATTCCAGGAAGTGCGCGTAGTGGTCATCCCCGGGCAAACCCTGGATGCGAGTAACGCGAAAGAGTTTAAGGCCGAACTGAACCCGCTGCTGACTCAGGGCGCCAGAATCATTCTCGATCTGAGCGCCTTGAAATTCGTGGACAGTTCCGGACTCGGAGCAATGCTCTCGTCACTGCGCCAGGTCAGCGCGAGTGGCGGTGACCTGAAACTGTGTGGCATGAACCGTCCTGTCCGCGCCCTTTTTGAGCTGGTGCGAATGCACCGCGTTTTTGAAATCTTCAACACCAGAGACGAGGCGCTTCGATCTTTCGGCGCCGGTTCGCCGGATCAGGCAAGTGCGAACCAGGAATAGCCGGAGTCTCGTAGCCGCATTCTGAAGCATCGGAAAGATGAGCCCATCCAGCCTGAGGATCGCGTATCTGATCAGCCGTTACCCGGCGATCTCCCACACGTTCATTCTGCGGGAAGTTCTGGAGTTGCGCCGGCTCGGGATCGAGATTGGCGTCACTTCCATTAACGATGTGGATCGGCCGGCTTCGCAGCTTACGGCCGAGGAGCGTGCCGAAGCGGCGACGGTCTTCTACGTCAAGAAAGCGGGCCTGACGGGCGCGGTGCGGGCGCATGTGAGAACGGTTCTGGCGAGTCCGGTCCGCTATTTCCAGGGAGCATGGTTCGCACTGCGTCTGGGTGGATCCGATCTCCGGCGGATTGTCATGTCCTTGTTGTATTTTGCGGAAGCAGTCATGGTGGGCGATTGGATGCGAAGCAGGCGCTTCCGTCATCTGCACGTGCACTTCGCGACGCCGGCGGCCACCGTTGCGCTCATCATGACGAGGACCTTTCCTTTTACGCTTTCCATCACGGTCCACGGGCCGGACGAATTCTATGACGTACCGGGTTATCTGCTGGAGGAGAAAATTCGTGGTTCGCGGCTGTTGTGCACGATCGGCCTGTTTGCCCGCAGCCAGTTGATGAAGATATCCCCTGCCTCCGAGTGGAGCAAGATTGAAGTGACGCCGCTCGGTGTCGACCACGGACTATTTGCGCCCCGGTCGTCTTGTGCGGCGGGCGACCCGTTTGAAATTCTCTGTGTGGGCCGGCTTACCCCGGCAAAGGGACAGCACATTCTGGTTTCCGCGGTCCGCCGGCTGCATGCGGAAGGCCGCCGGGTCCGTTTGCGGTTGATCGGGGACGGTCCGGACCGCACGTCGCTCGAACAGGTAGTGCGCGATGCGGGGCTCGCCGGTCACGTTATTCTCGAAGGCTCCGTCAATCAGGACCGCATCCGGGACTTCTATCGCGAGGCGGACGTCTTCGCGCTGGCCAGCTTTGCGGAGGGAATACCCGTCGTGCTCATGGAGGCCATGGCCATGGAGATACCGTGCGTCACCACGTGGATTACGGGAATCCCGGAATTGATACGGGATTCGATCGACGGACTGCTGGTTCCGCCGTCAGACGATATCGCCCTGGCGGCCGCGATCGCCCGGTTGATGGACGATCCGGAACTGCGACGCCGGCTGGGCGAAGCCGGACGCCGGAGAATCATCGACAAGTACGATCTCCGCGCCAATGTTGAGAAACTGGCGCAGGTCTACCGAACGCATCTTGCGGAGCTGGCGGCATGACCGTTCTCGAAACGACCGGCGCGCTGTGCGGCCTCCTCACCGTGCCGGGCACGATCGAGCTGCTCTTTCTGACGACGGGAGCCGTGCTGCCCCGAAAACGAGAAGCGCGCGGTTCATCGGACCAGCCGTTCCGGCTCGCTGTCGTCGTGCCCGCGCACAACGAGGAAAGCAGCATTGCGCGATGCGTGCGGAGCTTGCGGGACGCGGACTTGAACGGCGTTGAACTTACGATCGTCGTCATTGCGGACAACTGCACGGACAGAACAGCCGCCGAGGCGATGCTTGCCGGCGCGCGCGTTCTGGAACGAACCGACGCACAACGCCGGGGCAAGGGTTATGCGCTCGATTATGCATTTAAAATCCTGCTGCCCGAATGGCACGACGCGTTTGCCGTCGTGGATGCCGACAGCGAAGTCTCGCGAAACTTCTGTGCCGAAACGGCGGCGCGATTCCGCGCCGGGGCGGACGCAACGCAGTGCCGCTATGTTGTCCGGAACGCCGCGGCATCCGTGCGTACCCGATTGATGAATACGGCCCTTCTGGCGTTTAACGTACTGCGGCCGCGCGGGCGCGACCGCCTCGGGCTTTCGGCGGGCATCTACGGCAACGGGTTTGCCCTGTCTGCCCGAACACTGGGAGCAGTTCCGTACACTGCGGACTCCGTGGTGGAAGATCTCGAGTACCACATTGCGCTCGTGCGCGCCGGACGTCGCGTGCGTTTTGTCGATGGCGCGGCCGTTTACGGCGATATGCCGGAAGCAGGCGCGGGCGTGCGCACGCAGCGAGCCCGTTGGGAAGGCGGCCGGTTCCGCATGATGGCCGAGAAAACGCCTTTCCTTCTGAAGGAAATCCTGCGTGGCAAATGGCGGCTGATCGAGCCGTCTCTGGACCTGCTCCTCCTGCCGCTCGCCTTTCATGTTGTCCTTCTGCTGATCGCCGCGGCCACTCCGGCGACCGGCGTCCGCACGCTTGGGTTTGCCGGATTGGGCATCGTTGCCCTTCACCTTGCAGCCGCTATTTGGACGGGCGGCGGGAGACTGCGCGACTTTGGCGTTCTCGCCGCGGCGCCGTTCTATATCGTCTGGAAGATTCTGCTCTTGCCCAGAGTGCTTGCGACCTCCCGCTCCGGCGCCGCCTGGGTGCGAACGGAGCGCGCGAAGGAGAAGTTGCCATGACTCCGGAAGTATCGGTCGTGATCATCTCGTTCAATACGCGGGACCTGCTGCGGGAATGCCTCACCGATCTCTACCGCGAACTGGAAGGAATTCCGAACGAGGTATTCGTCGTAGACAACGTTTCCCGCGATGCTTCGGCCGAAATGGTCGAGCGGGAGTTTCCACAGGTCCGGTTGATTCGGAGCCCTGTGAACCTCGGATTCGGAGCCGCGAACAATCGAGCCTTTGCGCTCGCCACCGGGCGGTACGTCGTTCTTCTCAATTCGGACGCATTTCTCCAGCCCGGATCGCTGCGGCTCTCGATCCGCCACATGGATGCCGAACCGCGTGTCGGGTGGGGCGGCTCGCGTCTGATCGGGCGGGATGGATCCTGGCAGGCGTCGGCGCGGATGTTTCCCTCGCCGCTGAATGATCTTCTCCGGATCTCCGGCCTCGCGGCGAAATTCCCCGCTTCGCGGTTCTTCGGGCGCGAGGATCATACATGGGAAGACCAGAGCAGGCCCATTGACGCCGATTGGGTCCCCGGCGCTTTCGGAATTATCCGGGGGGAAGCGCTCCGGAAGATCGGCTATTTCGATGAAAATTTCTTCCTCTATTACGAAGAAGTCGACCTGTGCCGCAGGCTGAAGAAAGCGGGTTATCTGGTTCGCTATTTTCCGGATGTCGTGGTAATTCACCTTGGCGGAGAATCCTCCAAAACGATAAAATCGCTGAGAATGTCCAGGAGCGGCGCTCAACTGGAGCTTTGGCGGATGCGGAGCGGGTTTCTTTATTACCGCAAGCACCATGGAGCGGTCGCGTGGATCGCCAAACAGATCGAGAGCGGTTGGCACCTCGCCCGGTCCGTGAAGAACCGGTTCAGCCCCCATCCCGAGGGCAAAGAAAAGGCCAGCGAATCCGGAATTGTGATCTCGTTGCTGGATCAGGCGTGGCGTGAAACGTCGGGCGGAAAGGTCAGTCCCGCGCGCCCATGGTAACTGGATCGCTTCGCTTTCTTGCAGTTCTTTTTTCTATTCCGTTTCTGATTCAGTCTGCGGCCGCGCAGGACCGCCAGCCTACTCAATTTCAGGTTCGGACCAAGGAAAAAACGATCAGTCCGGCGGAAATCGTTCGCCGGTTTGAGGCGCCGGAAATGTCCTCCTACACGCTGGGAAAAGGTGACGAAATCTCCATCGAGGTCTGGAATCACGCCGAGCTTTCCGGTAAACACGTCATTGGACCGGACGGCAAAATCACTCTCCCTGTCGCCGGTATTATTTCCGTGGCCGATCTGACGCGGGAAGACGCGCAGAGGGCGATCGCCACGGCGCTGGGCAAATTCTATTCCGATCTGGCCGTTACGCTCCGGGTCGATCGCTACACGTCATACCGCATTTTTGTGCTCGGGCGGGTGGGAACGCCGGGCGCGATCCAGTTCGAGTCGCAGCCAACTCTCCTCGATGTGGTGACGCGCGCGGCGATTTTGCCGATCGGGGGCGTCAATTCGGATAAAACGAGTCTCGGCCGGTGCGCCATTATTCGTGGCAGCGATCAGATGGTCTGGGTCGATCTCAAGACCCTGCTTGGCCAGGGCAATCTCGCCCTGAATATTCGCCTCGCCCGCAACGACCTTGTTTATCTGCCGGACGCGAGCGATCAACTGGTCTACGTTCTCGGTGAAGTCCAGCATCCCGGTGCGTTTCGCCTGACTCCCGAAATGTCGTTTCTCGATGCGTTCGCTCAGGCTGGTGGGTTAAATGAGGATGCGGCGCAGGACAAAGTCGAAATTGTTCGCGGCGCGACCGGTAAGAATCAGGAGTTCCGGCTGAAAGACCTCTTGTCAAAGCCCCGCGAACTCAATTTTTCTCTGGAAGACGGCGACATCCTCTACGTGCCGAGAAGGACGCTGAGCAAGTTCGGTTACATTCTGCAGAAGGCCGGTCCATTGGCGGGGTTTGCGGTCTTTGGAACGGTGGCGACTCACTGATGCGAGTTTTGAAAGGCATTGATGCCGCGGTCCGGAGCCGCGCTTCGGCCGGGCCGTCTGGTTCGGAGATGGCAGGCTGACTCCGATGTCCACGGCTTTCCATCCGCCCGAAACTCCACTGGAACCGCCTCCGCGGCCCACAACGGCGTCGCCGCCCGGCTCGCCCCGCGCCGGGCTCGGCATCCACCCG
>DASZUZ010000514.1:0-4880 GCA_035547415.1 Bryobacteraceae bacterium
TTCGAGTACGACGGTTTTCAAGACCGCTGCCTTCAACCGCTCGGCCACCCCGCCACTGCCTTCTTAGTATAGCGACCGGCCGGCCAGGTTGCCCGTTTGCTTTGACCGGGCATTGCAGTTCACTTGTCTTTACCGTGTGCCTGGGTAATACCCTTCTCTCGCCTGCACTGTCAGATTGGCCTGTTTCGTTATGAGCCTGATGGCGCGATAACCGGCACTCGCGTCCGGGCGTTCTGACGTATAACCGATGTCGTATTGGTTCCGCAGTTCTTCCTGAATCCGGTCAAAAATATCGTCGATCGACAACTTCTTCGACACCTCGAAGAACGATCCCCCGGTTTCGCGCGAAATCCGCTGCAGCACCTTCTTGCCGTCCGGCCGCTCGCCCATCCCACCCCGCCGTCCCATGCCGCCGAACCCGGACGGCCCATACGCCTGCTCGTCGGAGAAAAGAATCGAATACGTCAGCGTGTCGGCGCGCTGTGCGGCTTCGATCGCATCGTTCAGAAACTTCTTGCTGCCGTTATCGACGCCATCCGTCAGCAGAATGATCGCCTTCCGGCCCTTCTGCTTCCGCATGATCTCGTCGGACGCCAGAAACACCGCATCGTACAGCGTCGTCCCGGGTCCGCCGGCGCGACGAGGCCCGCCCTGCCCTCCCGGAATTCCACCGTGGCGGCGCCCTCCACCCGGGAAGCCAATCCCGCCGCCCGGGAAGCCGATGCCTCCTCCTGTATTTCCGCCGCCGGGATACTGGCCACCGGCGCCGCGCCGGCTCATCTGCGGCCGGGACTCGGCCGGAAGTTCCAGTTCGTCCAGCGCCTTCTGAAGTTGCGCGCGCGAAGACGTCAGGTCCTGCAGTAACTCCGTTTCATGATCGAAATGGATGACGAATGTCTTGTCCCGGTCGGCGCGCAGCACGCGGTCGAGAAACCGGTAACTGGCCGTCTTTTCATCTCCCAACACTCGCCGCTGGCTCATGCTCGTGTCCACCAGCAGCCCCAGAGTCAGAGGCAGATCGGTTTCGCGCGTGAAGTAACGGATGGTTTGCGGACGCCCGTCTTCCGAAAGCGTGAAATCGTCCTTCGTCAACGTGGAGACGATCCGCCCCTGTTTATCGCGAACCGCCGCAAAAACGTTCACGACGTTCACATCCGTCGAAAATCGGGTGTCCTGTTCCTGGCCTCTCAGCGCGAGCCCGGAAGCCAGGGTCGTCAGGAAAGCGCGGCGGGACTGGTGCTGCATGGTCTCCTCGGTGTAGAGGAAGGATGCTTCCGCCTGAGCCCGGGTTTCGGCCGCTTACTTTCCTTTACTTTCCACGCGCCGGATCGCCGCGGCGAGCTTGGCGTCGCGCCCGGCTTCCTGATCGCGCCCCAGTTCCTTCAGCAGCGTGGCATGGGCTTCGAGAGTTTCCGCCAGAGCGGGATTCGTGATTCCCAGCGTGCGCTCCCGGATTCTTTCCGCGAGTTTGAACATCGGGTCCGCCAGCGCGTACTTCCCTTCCCGGTGATACACCAGCGCCAGACTGTTGAGCGCATCGCCCAGCTCGGCGTTTACGACACCACCGTCGGCCTCGCGAATCTCCGCGCAACGCTTGAGTGGCTGTTCCGCCTGCTGCCACGCCCTTTGCGCTCGATATGAGTCGCCAATCATGCACAAAACGGATGCGGTCTTGAGGCTGTTCGGCCCAAACTGGCGTTCATATGTCGTCAGACTCTCGTGCAGAAACGGGAGCGCGGCTGGTTGCTTGCCCTGATCGATCAGGACCGAAGCCAGATTGTAATTGATGTTGGCCGCGTCGATGCTCTCGACGCCGTATACATCGTCCAAGATTGGCAAAGCCCGGCGGAAGGCGCTTTCGGCCTCGCCAAGTTTCTTCGCGTCATGGTAGAGCAAGCCGAGTTTGTTCAGCGTTGCGCCCACCCGAACATCGGAAGGGCCGAACCGGCTCGCCTCGTGAAGAGCTTTCTGGAAAACTTCTTCCGCGCGCGGATAATCATGCTTGTCCACCGCGTAATATGTCCCCTGAAGAACCAGGTTCTTCCATGCCTCGTCCGGATCATCCTGGGCGTGAGCCGCGGTGGCGGCAAGCACCACAAACAGAGGAAAACCGCCGCAAAATGAGCGAAACATCACCGGGAACTACAAGCATAGCTTACTCAGGCGGCTTCTAACTCTGCTTCCCCGCCGTCTTTGACTTCGGACCTTCCATGGCGGAACGCAGGAAGGAACTCACTTCAGGCAATTCGGCTGACCCGGCAAAATCCGAATCCTCTTCTTTCAGCAATTTCAGCCGGAGAACGTCGTTTTCCGAGCCGCCGGACATATATGCCGCGGCGAGTTGCGGCCGAATCCGGCGCACTCGTTCCACAATTTCCGCTCCGGTTTCATCGGACACAAGCCCGTTCGAAAGAATCATGTCGATCGCGACATAATCGCGCCGGGCAATATCGATCGCTTCCGCGCACGATCGGGCTCGCAGAACCCGAATTCCGCTGTTTCGGAGCACTGCGGAAATCAGCAGGAGGAGGTCGGGGTCGGGGTCAATGACGAGAACAGAGGAAGTAGCGCTCATATCGCTCGCAGGATCAGTGTCGTGAGGCGCGGCACCGTTTCATCGTTTTGGACGGCCGGTTTTCCCCCGCCGTTTCCGGCGATGAGCCTCTTCCGCCGCCCATCTTGTAGAGTGGCTATTGACCGTGAGATCACCGATTGTTCAGCAACTTGCGCACGATTATCTGAAATTGCAGACCACTCCGGCCGGCGCCGGACTGCCCCGGAGACCCTTTGGCCGCGCAGCGGAAGCCCTCTCCATTGTGACCCTCGGCGGCTGGCACTCCGTCGCCCGGGTTGCGATGGACAAAGTGGACGAAAGCGAGTCCATCCGCCTCATGCACGCGGCGATCGACGAAGGCATCAACTTCTTCGACAATGCCTGGGACTACCACGATGGCTACGCCGAAGAAGTCATGGGCCGGGCGCTTGCGATGGATGGCAAGCGCGACAAAGTCTTCCTGATGACGAAGAATTGCGAAAGGGATTATGAAGGCTCCCTTCGCGACCTCGAAGACAGCCTGCGTCGTTTGCAGACCGATCATCTCGATTTATGGATGTTCCACGAGTGCAATTACGATAACGATCCGGACTGGATTTTCGAGCGGGGAGCGATCCGCGCCGCCATGGAAGCGCGCGCGGCGGGCAAGGTGAGGTACATCGGTTTCACCGGCCATAAAGACCCGCGTATTCACACAAAGATGCTGCGCAAACCGCACGCGTGGGACGCGTCGCTCATGCCGATCAATATCATGGACGCGCACTACCGCAGTTTCCTGAATGAAGTCGTCCCGATCTGTCACGAAATGGGAGCGGCGCCGATCGGCATGAAAGGGTTTGGTGGAGGCTGGCCGAACGGCCGCATTCTGGAGAAAATGGGCCTCGATCCCAAAGAACTGCTTCGTTTCAACCTCAGCCAGCCGATTGTGAGCCAGGTGGTCGGCATCAGGGACATGGAGCAATTAAAACTCGCGGTCAGCGTGGCCCGCAATTTTCAGCCGATGAGCAGTGAAGAACAGGATGCTCTGCTCCATTCCGTACGCACCGAAGCGGGCGATGGACGCTACGAATCGTTCAAATCCACGAACGAACACGACGGCGCACACCATCGCAAACAGCATAATTTCGCCCTGGCGTAAAGCCCGCGGGACAGGTGGCTGTCGGCCGCCTGTCCCGTCACGGTTCGGACGGGTGTTCCGCCGGGTCGAACTCCACCGAACTCTGTACGTCGGTCTTTCGAAATCCTGCGCTCCGCGCGCTGAACGCGATTGTCCGCGCGTACATGAACAGGACCCGCAACTTGAGTTCGCCGCCGCAGTTCACCGGAAACCAGACATCCTTGTCGAATCGCTGGTACGTGATCTTCGCCCCCACCTGCGTGATGTTCGTTCCCAGCAGGGCTTTCACGGCCACCGGTATCCGGCACGACCACTGATTGGTCACGAGCACGGGCTGAAACTCGTGCTTCTCGACCAGAGCCTCGCCCGTCCAGCATTCCTCGTCGTCGTCGTGCCCCGTGTATGACACGCGATAAACATCGAAGTCCCGATACCGCTCCTCGCCCTCGAGCCGGAACGTGTAGTTCTTCATCCGCTTTCGGGTAAGTGGAAACCAGTCGACCATCGGGCCAATCTCGCTCTTGTTCCACATCACATCGCGGGCGAACGTATCGGTCAGCGCGCCGTCGATATCCATCTCTTTCGTGCGGTAGCCAGCCTTGTCGTAATGAATTTCCTTCCGCCCGTCGAGAACTTTGCCGTCCACCTTCACGAGGTTCCGCCGCGCGCCTTTCTCGGTCGGAGCGACCACGTAATCCCGGCTTTCCTCGCGCGCCAGTTTTCCGTTGGCCCGCTTCATCCGAACGAAGACGTTCATGTCATAGACATAGTTCGTCCGTGCCTGCTGCGCCCGCTCCTGATTTTCCGCTACCCGGCACATCACGTCCTCCGCCGTCAGCGGTTGCCCGGGAAGCAAAGGCATCAACATCATGAACGGGAGCGCGCAGATCATTTTGGCTTCACCAGTTCCACCTTGACCGCCAGCAGATTGAACCGGACATCGCGTTCGGCGTCCACCGTCACCTTCTCGCCGTCATGGAAGTCGGACGCATGAGCCGGCTTGCCGTCGCGTACGAATTTCGTGCCGTGCGTGACGTACATGCGCATCGTGTCGCCGCTCTCCACCTGGATTTCGACGAACTTCCTGTCCGCCGATTTGAACACGCCGTCGAACGTCGCGATGGCGTTGGGAACCACCTGCATCAACAGCCCGAACAACAGAACAATCGTGGAGAAAAAGGTCATTCCTCATCATCCTTCTTCCCTTTC
>DASZUZ010000515.1:0-3497 GCA_035547415.1 Bryobacteraceae bacterium
TCAGCCGGCGCGGAATCCTGCGCGCGCGCCGGGCTCGCCTGGTTCTCCGCACTCTTGTCAGACGAACTCGTCTGATTTGCAGCACCGCCCTTCTGCTGGAGCGTCACGCGAAGAGCGTGGTAATAGTTCTGGTTGTCTCGCGCGGCATCGACACTCACCTTGTCACCCGCGTCGAAGTCACCGAACTTTGCGTTTGAGCCCGACGTGTTGAAGTACTTCGTGCTCCGCTCGAGCGAAATTGTAATCTCGCGGCCATCGTCCGGTGTGAGGACAAGTTGCGAGGTGGAGATCCGCTGTATTTTGCCGCTCAGAGTGTCCGAGGGCATGTTGCTTTGGTTCCGACGGCGGCCCGGGAACGGAATCCCGCCACCTCCGCCAGGGTAGCCAATACCGCCGCCCGGATATCCGATTCCGCCGCCGGGATAGCCAATGCCACCGCCGGGGTATCCGATCTGGGCGGAGCCCGGAAAGTCCGCCACACACAACGCCAGCGCCAGTGGAAGGACGTACCGATACACCATATGCGGCTTTGACGGACTGCTCTTATGCCGGGTTTCAGATCGAAAATTCATACAGCGCCCAGTCCTGACTCTAGTTCACCGATGCGGTCAGGTCAACCGGCGCTATTGTGCGGACACGCGGCGCATATCGACTGCAAACTCCGCGCCAACGCCGCCAAAATCGGCGTAAACCTTACGAGCCCGGTCGAGAGCCTGCTCCACGTTCGGCAGGATGTTATCGGCTCCGATTTGTTCGCTTAGTTCCGATTGGGCGAGCAGACGCGCAGGCTGATCGCGGGCGCCGCACAAGAGCAGTGTCCGGCCGGAATCGCGAAGGCGTTTGGCGAGTACGGTGAGGGCGTGAAGTCCGGTGGCATCGAGCGCGGTCATATTTCGCAGCCGCACGATCAACACCGGGGGAAACGGTTTTAGATCCGCAGTGGCCTCCTCGAGTTTCGCCGTGGCGCCGAACAGAAACGGACCGTGTATCCGGAGGATTCTGACGTAGGGCGGCATGAACTTGTCCTGGAGAACGTGCGCTTTGCCGTCCTGAATATACTCAGCGGTGACCGGAGCCACGCTGGTCGTTTCGGCGATCCGGTAAATGTACAACAGCGCGGCAAGCGCCATTCCCACTTCGACCGCAACCGTAAGATCGGCCAGAACGGTAAGGGCGAAGGTCGCCGCCCAAACCGATATATCGGCCTTCGAGAGGCGCAGGATAATTCCAATCTCGCGCCACTCACCCATGTTGTACGCGACGACGAAGAGCACGGCAGCCAGCGTGGCGAGAGGAATGAAACGCGCCGCTGGGGCTGCTACCAGAAGAATCAGCAGCAGCGTAAGCGCGTGAACGATACCGGCCACGGGGCTTTGCGCGCCGGAGCGGATGTTTGTGGCCGTTCGGGCAATGGCGCCGGTAGCAGGTATGCCGCCAAAGAGCGGGGAGCAAAAATTCGCGATTCCCTGCGCAACGAGTTCCACGTTAGAGTTATGGCGATCCCCGGACATCCCGTCCGCGACCACCGCGGAAAGCAGACTCTCGATGGCCGCCAGCATAGCGACCGTCAGGGCCGACGGCAGCAGCGGCAGGATTTGCGATGCGTTCATCGCGGGCAGGCTGAACCGGGGCAGTCCGCTCGGGATGCCGCCGAATTTCGTCCCGATCGTCTCCACATGCGGATGGAGCAGCGCGACAGCCACGGTTGTCACCAGCAATGCCACAATCGACCCGGGTACCCGTTTCGTGATTCGTGGCATGCACAGAATGATCGCCAGCGAGCCCGCTGCGACAGCAAGAGTCTGCCAGTTGACCGTTGCCGCATAAGCGACCAGCATCTTCATTCGCGGCAGAAATTCGCTGGGGACTGCCGGCGTGGTCAGCCCGAAAAAGTCTTTGATCTGCGTCGACGCGATAAGAAGCGCGATGCCATTCGTGAAACCGATCGTGACCGGGCGCGGGATGAACCGGACGGCGGATCCCAGACCTGTCACTCCCATGAGGATCAGTACGGCTCCGGCCATCAGGGTCACCAGCGCGAGACCGGAAACGCCAAATTTTGCGATGATTCCCGCGACGATGACGACGAAGGCGCCAGTAGGGCCGCCGATCTGAACGCGCGAACCGCCGAATGCGGAGATCAGAAATCCGGCGACAACAGCGGTGTAGAGGCCCGCCTGTGGCGTAACACCGGAAGAAATGCCGAACGCCATAGCCAGCGGCAACGCGACAAGCCCCACCGTGAGGCCTGCTATCAGGTCCTGCGTGAATTGATGAATCGTATAATCGCGCAGGCCAACGAGTAATTTCGGAGACCAGCTCTGAGAAAGACGCAAGGCTGCCCTATTATTGCATACGTCTCCTCTCGGACAGAAAGCGACAGGAATCTGCATGGGGGTCCGAAGACGCGCTTTCCGTCATCGCGAGGATTGGATCCGGAAAAACTCCTCCTCGGCGTGCGCACCCACATGTATGGAACGGGGTTGCGTAACGTCGGTCCGCTGGAGGGAGCGCAATGCACCCGTGTCAAGTCGGACGGATCAGAGTACCGTGGCTTCCTGCAGGACCCAGTGAGGTAGAGTAGCGAAACGGAATCCGAGAGCCGCTTCCCAGTCCTGAACGATCGATCGCGAGACGTGGCTTGTAGCGAAATCGAGCGGCTTTAGATTATCCGGCAGCAATTCACTTTCGAAAGCGATCGGGCTGCACTGAACAAGAGGCGTGCCAGCCTGAACAGCAGCTTTAACCCGATCGTGTCCGTTCCGGATCACACAAACTCCGCCCGCGACCACAATCTCGATATCGGGAGTTGGATCCGGCGTGACCCGGGTCGGGATCAGCCGTTTGGGTGAAAGCCAGCATTGGGGGCCGGAGCCTGGTGGCGGCGCCGCGTGGATTCTCTCGAGCAACACCCGTGCCGCTTGCTCAGGCAATGCGTCGCTGGTATCGAGCACGACATCATAATTCCGCCAGTTGTCCGAATCCAGTCCGTAAAGTTGCATGAAGCGCTGGCGTTCGATGCGCTGGCGCTCGGCGTTGTCGACGGCGGCGGTCTCCACCGAGAGATGGTTCTCGTCCGGACGGGTGGCGCGAAACACGCGCTGCGCCCCAATTACCGGTTCGACCACCAGAAACACCTTGAGGGATTTCGGCAGGAAATGCCACGCGAGGCGGGAGTCGACAATCACGGACTCGTTGCGTTCCGCGAGGCTCGCGATGTAATCATCTATATCCCGATCGATATTCGCATGTTGTTTTACATACTCGTTAAATTCGAGTACGGACATGCCCTGTTTGACAGCCATCCGCCGCAGAATGGCTCCCGCCGATATGACCTCCCATCCGGTAATCGCGCTGAGTTTCCGGCAAACCTCCGTCTTGCCGCTGCCGATATGACCGGCGACCGTTACGATGCAGTTCTGCTCCGGCGGGTGATTCCGAGGTTCTTCCATTTCGAAGGGGCTGTGTCTTGATTATAGGAAACCCACCCCGGCGCC
>DASZUZ010000516.1:0-2401 GCA_035547415.1 Bryobacteraceae bacterium
CGCCCGAACTTACTTACGCTTCAACATCTGATTCCAGAAAACGAACGTGCCTTTTGACGACGACGTGACAATATCGGGCTTACCGTCGCCGTTCAGATCGGAGATGGCAATCTGCGAGCCCACGCCGGACCGGTTGTGGATCAGTTCCGGGACAAACTCCGCGCCGCCTTCGGCCTTCGGATTGCGCACGGTGCGATACCAGTAAAGAACCGCCGGCCCGTACGGATCCGGATCCAGATGACTCTCGAGGTGCGAGTAGAGCCGTTTGCCGGTAATCATGTCGGGAATGCCGTCGCCGTCGAGGTCGGCGAATCCCGCGGCATGCGGTTCGGAGAAGGCGACTCCGCCCGCGTTTTTCGCGCTCAGATCGCCCATGATGTCGTGCCGGGCGAAGGAGATTTTGCCTTGCGCGTCGCGCTTCTGTTCGAACCACGCGAGGCCCCACCCGTGAGCGGCGATCGCGGTCACGATGTCGTTCAGACCATCGCCGTTCACATCGAACACGCCCATTTCGGCCCCGCCGGTTCCGAAAGATTCCGGATGAAACTTCCAGAGCCCTTCCGCCGCTCCGTTCGCCGGTTGTTCCCACCAGCCGCGGCTGTTCACCACATCCATGCGGCCGTCTCCGTTGATATCGCCGATCCCCATGCCGTGAGGTCCCGCCAGTCCGGGTTCGGATATATTGTGCGTTTTCCAGAGTCCCGTGGGATTGGCCGGGTCTGGTTTGGCGTAGGCCATCACTGCTCCGGGGCCAGTGAACAGAACCTCGGGCTTTCCGTCGCCGTCGATATCGCGGAACAGCTCCAGCTCTGACGTCGCATTCGGGACGACCTCGTAGCGATCCCAGCGGCGCGGCTCGCCCCGCGGGTTCACGTAGAGGTAAATAGGCCGCGAGTCGACGACCAGAATGTCGGTCCAGCCGTCTCCGGTGAAATCCCACGCGAAATAAACCATCCCCTGCGGGAAGTTATTCGCCGGACTGTACGTTCGGGCGGACGTAAATGCGCGCCTCTCGGTATACGCCGGGCCCGCAACGAAGAACGGCCCGGCGATCACGTCGGCAACGCCATCGTGATTGATGTCGCCCACCGTGGCGCCCCACGAATAGAAGTAGTCGTCGAGGCGCTGCATCCGGAAATGCGGCGAAACCTTCTCCGCCGGTTCGTTGTTCCGGTTGAGATCCTTCAGGGAAACGTCTTTGAACCGGACTTCGCTCGAACCGCCAACGTAGAGCGCGATCGGGCCGTAGCCCATCATGCGATCCGTCGTCACGCCATTCGACAGGCTGCGACGGCCGTTGAGCGTGATCCAGACCATGTCGGCGTCCACGATGACGTGCAGGGAATTCCAGTCTCCGGACTGAATTTCCGGACGAGGGAACGCGCCACGGCCGCCGCCGGACGCCCCTGCGGGACGCGCTGCCGGCGCGGCGGCTTCCGCCTCCTGCTCGGCGAGTGTGGGGCCGGGTTTGGAAAAGCCGGGCACATGCGCCTGACCGTTGCTCCACGCGCCGGTGGCGATCCGGGCGAACTGAACTTTCGACCTCTGGAGTTTCGTCCGGCTCAGCAATTTCCCGTCGGTGCTGACCGTGACATCGTACGAATCGATATCGCCGGAGTTCAGGGAGACGTAGACGCCTTTCCAACCCCCATCGGGAGTCTTCCCGGCGCGGAGCAGCACGCCCGCATCGCACGCCCCCGTGCAGCGGAAATCCGTCTGGAACTCGAGATCCTGGTAGCTCTTGTCGAGCAGAAGCAGGCCGCCCTTTCCGTCGTGCGGCGTCGCCGTGAGTTCACCGTTCGAGGCGCTCCACCCGGCTTGCCCGAGCGCGCGCCATCCGGTCAGCGACGAGCCCCGGAAGAGGAGGTCGGGAACGAAATCGTGGGTCGCCGCCAGGACGAAGGAAACAAGCGCTGGAATCGCGACAACCATCGCACGGGACATTCTGTGTGACGTAATCTGCTCCATTCAGCCCTGATGAATGCAGGCAATTGCGCATTATGCAACGCGCATTGCCGAAAAGGCTGAAGGAAAGGCTATCACAGAATTGCGAACCGGTGCGATGCCTGCGCACACAGCCGTTGCTCGTCGGCGCCCCGAAATGATTCGGCGGCACACCGGGTGACCGGTGTGCCGCCGATTGTTCTTTCAAATGAGGATCCAGTCAGGAGCAGTTATGCCCGGCTCAGTTCCACAAGTGCCTCAATGACGCGTCCTGGCATATTGATTGGGCGCGCCGGGCGTCGGGACATTGTCGGTGACCTGTGCCCCGCTGGCATGCGCCCGGGTCAATGCGGCGCTGAGCGTGATGCCGGTGCCGGAAACCTGTGCGCCGGCCGCGTGTGCCAGAGCAAGCGGCGCGGCGAGGGTGATTGTGGGGCCGCCTCTGAAGCTCGTCGAG
>DASZUZ010000517.1:0-2184 GCA_035547415.1 Bryobacteraceae bacterium
CGTCGGCGCGATAAGTCATGTATCCGCCGAAAAGTTCGTCGCCGCCTTCGCCCGAAAGCGCCACGGTGACATGCTGCCGACTCATTTTCGAAAGGAACCAGACCGGCAGCGCGCCGGCATCCGCGCCTGGTTCATCCGAGAACCAGGCGAAGTCTTCCACAGCCGACGTGATTTCGGATTCGCGATTCAGCTCGAATTCATTGTGAACCGTGCCATAACGTCTCGCGATATCGCGAAACCACATGCTCTCGTCGCACGACTTCGACTCGAACGCAATGGAGAACGTCCGTACCGGTTGTGCGCCGGCCTCCGCGGCGTAATGCACCAGCGCGGATGAATCAACTCCGCCGCTGGCCCAGATGCCGAGAGGCACGTCGCTCACAAGGTGTTCCCGCACGGACTCCCGAAGAAGAGCATCCAGTTCCTCCGCCGCGGATTCTTCCGTCATGCGGGAGTCTGGAGCGAACTCCAGTTTCCAGAAAGGTCGTACCGCCGCAGACCCATTTCGCCATTCGAGGAAGTGTCCGGAAGGCAGCTTCTCGATGCCCCGCACGAGGGTTCGCGGACTCGGAACGTAGTTCAGGGACAGAAAATCCTGGAGCGCGTCCAGGTCGAGATTGCGGGTGACGCGGGGATGCGCGAAAAGAGCTTTCAGCTCCGAGCCGAAAACCAGATCGCGGCCAGTGTGGCAGATATAAAGCGGCTTGATGCCCATCCGGTCCCGCGCCAGGACCAGACGGCGGCTGCGTTCCGACCAGAGCGCCATGGCGAACATGCCGCGAAAGCGCTGGAAGCAGGCTGTGTCCCACTGGAGGAAGGCCAGCAATGCCACTTCGGTGTCACAATCGGAACGAAAACGGTGACCGAGCGCTTCGAGTTCCCGTCGAATTTGCCGGAAGTTGTAGATTTCACCGTTGTAGGCGATGATGGTCTGGCCATCGTCCGAGCGCAAAGGCTGGCCGCCGCCGTCGAGATCGATAACCTGAAGCCGGACCGCTCCCAGGCTAACGTCATTCGACGAGTAATGGCCATGCTGATCGGGCCCCCGATGCGCCAGAGAAGAAGTCATCCGCTGGATGACGGCCTCGTCGACACTTCGAGCGCCACGCGTAAAACCCGCGATCCCACACACCGGTGTTCACCCTCACTGCTCCGAAAATCCCCTTCGGAGCCCCCCGTACCCATCCGGGCACAAAAAAACTATAACTTCGGTCCTGTTTGAATTGCAACTAAAAGTACATACAAAAGCGTAAGAACCACAACGACACCGAAACTTTCCGGCGCGATTGGTGTTGCACCGCCTCACAAGCACCAAAGGACTCTATTGCAAGGATACTCTTCCATGCACGATATCCTCGTAGCTGAAGGATGTCCGAGTTCGCGATTGAAACGGAGGGTCTTACAAAAGTCTTCCACAGCCGCTGGCCACGGCGTGAGCTCCGGGCCGTGGACAACATTTCGCTTCAGGTACGGCGCGGATCGACCTATGGGCTGCTCGGGGCCAACGGAGCGGGAAAGACGACATTTGTAAAAATGCTGCTGTCCTGTGCTCATCCCACCGCGGGAAGCGCCAGGCTCTTCGGGCGGCCGGCGAACGAACCGAACGCTCGCCGGCCCATCGGCTACCTTCCTGAAAATCACCGGTTCCCGACCTATATGACGGGTTGGGGGATGCTGGATTTTTACGCCGCGCTGTCCGGCATGGACACAGTGACCCGGCGCCGGCGCATTCCTGAACTGCTCGCGTTGGTGGGGCTGGACGAGCGGGCGCACCATCTGAGGCTTGGAAAGTATTCGAAGGGCATGCTGCAAAGGGTCGGCCTGGCGCAGGCGCTGATACATTCTCCGCAGCTTCTCGTGCTCGACGAACCGAGCGATGGCGTTGACCCGGTCGGCCGCAAACACATCCGGGACGTCCTGCAGGAACTCGAAAAGAAGGGCGTCACGATCTTTCTGAATTCGCACCTGCTGGCCGAAGTGGAACTCTTTTGCCGCGAGGTGGCGATTATTCAAAAGGGGAAGCTCGCGCTCACGGGCACGGTGCAGGAACTGACAGCCGGGAGCGGCTACAGCGTGGAATCGATCGATGTACCCGAGCGACTGCAGACGGAACTGCGCGGCCTGGCGCGCGTGACCGGATCGCCGAATCGAACGCTCCAAATGCTTTTTCCAACCCGGGAGGAC
>DASZUZ010000518.1:0-2706 GCA_035547415.1 Bryobacteraceae bacterium
TGACCTGAGCCGAACTCGATAATGGCGCACTGCACGGGCGTCGCCAGGACAATCCGAAGGGCGTCGTCAATCGTGGGAACGTGAGCGGCAATCCTGAAATCCGGCTGAAGAGCGAGCAGCGCGGCAAGCGCCTCGCGAAAAAGCAGCCTGTTCCCCACGATCAATATTTCTATAGCAGCCGATGGGAGCATTGTATGAGTTCCTCCGTTAGAACGGGCCAGTCAGGATGACTGCCTCCCGCTGTCAGAATGTGTGTCCCGCCTGGTTACTCTCGCCGCCGGTCTCGCCGTGCGTACGCCCTGCTGAATGCGTTCTCCCGGGCGCCGCCTTCTTTTTTATATTTTTGCCGGAGCGATGATAATAAACCGAGGTTGCTTGCGTGGCCTGCTGCGTTATCGGGCCATTTACACGACTGGGTAAAATGACCGATGCAGCCTTAACCTCCTTCGATGTTTCGTTCCGCTAAAGTATCTACCGGATCTGATTTCCCGAAACTTCGACTTGATTTTCTCGTAACTTATTTACTTTATGTATCCGTCCCGCTTGCAAACCAATTCTGCAGTGGAGTGAGACTCTTGTCAATATTGTTTCTGCACATTTGCGGATACTGTTCCGTCTGCGCACGGCGGATGTTATTATCCGCGAGCATATTAATAAGCTCCACGCGCCGCCGGATAAGGATTCATTCCTTGACTTACTCGTTCGAATGACCCCGATAGGCGCATTCCGCAGCGTAATATTTAATGTGATTTGCCAGCAGATACGGCGCGGAGATCACCGCGATGTGCGCAACATAATATCTGTAGTTAAACTTCCCGCGGGTTGCATATTGACCGCGCCTTCGGAGTCCCGTAGCGTAAAGGACCTGGACAGAGCATGAACTCTCGCATGGTGGAGGTGTCTCCGGAAGCCATGGAGGCCATCAGACGGGAAGTCACGACGCGCCTCGCGCCGGAACCGAATGATTATCCGGAAGCCGGCGGGCTTCTCTATGGCGAGATCGCGCCGTCCTCCGGAGTATTTCGAGTAAGGATCGACAGCATCGGGCCGGTCCCGCTGAAACCGCACTGCGGGCCCTGCTACCGCTTGTCGGAGGTGGACCAGGAAGCGTTCCTCCAGGCCGTTCGGAACCGCCCCGGAAAGATCATTGGCTGGTATCGCAGCGACGCTCACTCCGGCCATGTCCCGAACCATGCGGACCGCGCCGGCAGCGCTCTATATTTTCCTGAGCGCACGACAGTGTTCCTGATCTGTTATCCGGATGAGCAGAAGAATATCGCGGCGAGGCTGTGCTTGTGGCCGGGACGCGAGCAGGAGCAGATCCTCGAATTCGGGATCGAGCCACGCGCCCTTCCGGCATCCAGGCCCGAGGCCCTTCAGCCAGCGCAGGGGACACCGGTTGCCACGGCATCTCCGGCGCCGCAAGCCAGGGCTCCGCTTGCCGCGCTGACGGGCAGGAAGCGCGCCGCGACCCTGGCGCTGGGTTGCGCGCTCGCAGTTGTAGCGGTCGCGGGATGGCTGATGCGTGACCGGGTTGAAATAGCCGCCGGCGCAAATCCGGTGTCTATGCGGCCAGCCGATCTGGGAATGCGCGTCACCAGACAGGGTCCGGCGATCTCAGTGAACTGGAATCGGCAGGCTCCGGAGATATATCAGGCGGCCAGCGCTACATTCCGCGTCGTTGACGACAATCGCACGCGGGCGATCGAATTGACTTCCGGCGAGTTGCGAACCGGGGGAATTCTTCTCGCGCCAGGAGGAGACGATCTGCGAATGGAACTCGAGGTACATGGCCCGTCGGGCGTTTTCGCTCAGGAGATTCGCGTCATCGGAACGTTGCCCGAATCGCGGGAAGCCGCCGCGACTACGACGATCCCTGTCGCCACTGCGGAGAAGCCGCTCCCGCCTTCCCCCGGCGCCCGACCGGAATCCGCTACAGCCCCTCCCGGCATGGGCGATATCGGAAAGACAGCGACGCCGGAAAAACAGACCGCACGCGCATTCATACGTCCCGAGATCAGTACGCCGCGTTCGAAAGAACTTGCGATGCCGGAGCCCCCGGCAATCGCTCCGGCTCAGAACGCGGCCCGGCTTCGAATCGCTGAAATGCCTTTGCCTCTTCCACCTCGTGGAAAGGCCAGCACTTCAATCACGTCCAACTTTGTTCCGGCCCGCCCAATCCAGTCCGCCCAGCCGTCGTTTCGCGCCTCCTCGGGCGCTCTCTACGAAACGATGCGCGCCCACTCGGGCCAGGATCAGGAAATCGACGTCGAAGTCACGATCGACGCGCGCGGCAAAGTCACGGCGGCCAGGCTGGTGAAGACATCCGGCCTGGCGGCGAGTCTCATCATGGGATCGGCGCTCAGTACCGCTCAGGCGATGCGGTTCGAGCCGGCGACGCTCAATGGCCGACCGATCGAAAGCCAGCATGTCATCCGGTTCGTCCTGAGCGGCAAGTCGCAGTAAGGCCCTCGCTAGGGGCCGAGGACCCGGAAGTAGTCGACGATACTTGTAGCGGCGGGCGGCGGCTGAGGGTTGCCCGCATTCCCGGCATAAGGACCGATTGTCGCGACGGTCATGGTGTGGAGGAAGGAATCGGCGAAGGTAAAATTCGCGCCATCGGTGGACCAGCCGGGAGTCCAGGAAGCGCCTGATCTCCGGAGGCGCAGCCAGATGGACGCTCCCGACGCTGTAACCGGAAGATAG
>DASZUZ010000519.1:0-15535 GCA_035547415.1 Bryobacteraceae bacterium
CAACGGTATCCGAATACCATAGAGAAGGGGAAACTTTCGGCGAAAGTTCTCCGTCTGCCAACCAGAGCGTGCGCATCGTCATCGAAAAACCGGCGCCTCGGGCCATCGAGCCCTTCATTGAAGCGCGGGTGCGCGGCTGGAGCCCCACGATCCGCTATCTCTCCCAGACCGAAGTGCATGTCTATGCCCTCGCGATCGGGGCCAGCGTTCTACTTAGTTTCTTCCCTTTTCTGGTCGTCATGATGACCATCCTGAGGGACGTTCTGCACCTCCCCGCCGCGCAGGACACGCTGATCTTCGCGCTCCGCGATTATCTTCCGAAGGATCTGGTCAATCTGATGATCCGGAACATCACCAAGCCGGCGCACGGCCGGTTTCAGATCACTTCGCTGGTCCTGCTGTTATTCACGGCCAACGGGATCTTCGAACCGCTGGAGGTCGCGCTGAACCGGGCCTGGGGCGTCACAAAGAATCGGAGCTACATCAAGAACCAGATTCTGAGCCTCTTCATGATCCTGCTGTGCGGCGGACTCGCTCTTGGCTCCGTCCTGCTGACCCACGTCAATCAGGAACTTTTCGCCAAACAGTACGGAGTTCGCGTCCTGCCTGCGTGGACGGCTGTGGCCCTTTTCAAGGTGCTGGCCATTCCGGTCACTATCCTGTCGCTGTTTCTCACCTACTGGTTACTGCCCAACCGGCGAGTGCCGGTGCGACGGGTCCTCCCCGTGGCGGCCGTGGTCGGAATCGGCATGGAAGCGTTGAAGTACTTGTTTCTGCACGCATGGCCATGGCTGAACCTGAAATTCCGGAACGAATACGGAGAGAGCTTCAAATACTCAGCGACCCTGGTCATCTTCAGCATGCTGACCTCGTTCCTGGTGCTCGCGGGGGCGGAGTGGTCGGCTCGCACGCAACCCGAAGTCGAACTGGCGCAACCGGAAGATTAGGAGCTTTGGCTACAATGCGGCGCTGCGTCAGAGAGAGGCGCCCTGCTCGGCTTCGGAATAAAGTCGCGAACTGCCGGGCCACTCGAGCCGCAGATCCCTCGATACTTCGTCGAGCATGTCGATGGTCGAAACCCGGCTTTCCATCGCGAAGGAAGTCAGCAGCAGGTTGTCGCACACGGCGTTAATCAGGCGAGGAATCCCCTGCGTGCGCCGGTGAATCTCCACCAGAACATCCGGCGGAAACACCGTCTGATCCCGCATCCCGGCTCGCGAGAGCCGCGCCCCGATGTATTGGGCGGTTTCGGCGGCATTAAAGGGCCGCAGATGGCAGCGGAGCGCAATACGCTGCTTCAGTTGCCGGAAATCCCGTTCTTCGAGTTTTCGATCGAGTTCGGGCTGCCCCGCAAGAATGATCTGCAGCATCTTGCCGCGGCGGTTCTCGAGATTCCCCAGCAGTCGGATCTCTTCGAGCACGTCCCAATCGAGGTTCTGCGATTCGTCCACGATCAGCGCGGTCGTGCGATTCTGATTCGCGCGATCGATCAGCATCGCGTTCATGGAGAACAGAACTTCCGTCTTCGATGTCCGCGAGCACTGCAGATCGAAATCGTACGCGATCATTTCGAAAAATTGTTCCGGAGTTAATCGCGAATTGAAGACAAAAGCGAACGGAATATGGTGCGACGAAAGATGATCCCGCAGGCACTCGAGCATCATCGTTTTGCCGGTACCCACTTCTCCCGTCAGAACGATGAACCCTTTCCGGCTCTGCACGCCATATATAAGATTGGCCAGCGCTTCCTCGTGTTGCGGACTTCGATAGAGGAACGAAGGGTCCGGACTCAGATTGAACGGGTTGCTGGTTAAACCAAAAAACGCCTTATACATGGGCGACTCTTCAAGCCTAACATGCGTTTTGCCCATTCTCCGTTCGATAAGGTACTTTGCGGCGCATATGAGCTTCGCGGTTTGTATGAACCCTCGCCAGGCGGGATGGGGGATAATAAGGTTTACACCTCAACATCATGCGGGAAGTCCGGTATCGAACGCCTCACGGAATTCATGTCTCACGGGTCACCTCCAGACTTCCGTGGCGTCGGGGACTCAGCCGGTTTCTTCGGGATTTAGACCAGCACCGCGGGATCTATCTTTCCTCCGGCTATGAATACCCGGGCAGATACTCGCGCTGGGACATCGTCGCCGTCCGCCCGCCCGTCGAACTCGTCAGCTTTCAGCGTGAGGTCACGTTCCGGCCGCTGAACGATCGCGGCGTGGCGATCAACAAAATGCTGGCTGCCGTACTCCGGGATCATCCCCACTGGGAAGATTTCCGCGAGGAAGGTGGCGCCCTGTACGGGCTGCTCAAACCCATGCCGAAGCTGTTCCCGGAAGAAGAGCGCAGCAAGCAGCCCTCCGTGTTTTCCGTCCTGCGCGCCCTGATTCACGAGTTTCGCAGCGAGCACGATGACAAGCTCGCGCTCGCGGGCGCCTTCGGTTACGATCTGGTTTTCCAGTTCGAACCCATTCCGCTGCATCTGGACCGTCAGTCCCGCAAGGACCTGCAGTTATTCCTCTTCGATGACATCATCTACATGGATCGCAAGCGGGAACTGATCGAACGGTTCACGTGGGAGTTCGAGCGTGAAGGTCTGACCACCCGCGGCCTCGAACGGACCGCCGAAGAGATCCCCGCGCCGCCGGTACGTGAGCCGGCCCCCATCACCTCCGACCACACGCCGGAAGAGTACATGGAGAAGGTGCAGTCGATCCGCGAAGGAATGCGCCGCGGCGATTATTACGAAGTCATTCTGCGCCAGACCTTCCGGACTCCCTGCTCAATCCAGGCGTCCAGCTTGTTTCAGAAGATGCAGCAGGCGAACCCGAGTCCCTACGAGTTTCTGATCCAGTTCGCGGACGAGCAACTCGTCGGCGCCTCTCCGGAGATGTTCATCCGGGTCGAAGGCGAGCGTGTGGAAACCTGCCCCATCTCAGGCACCACCCGCCGGACCGGCGATCCCCTGCAGGACGAGAAGAACATCCGGGAACTGCTCAACTCGCTCAAGGAAGAGTCGGAACTGACCATGTGTACCGACGTGGACCGCAACGACAAAAGTCGGGTTTGCGAGCCCGGCACGGTCAGGGTCATCGGCCGCCGCCTGATCGAGTCGTACTCGGGCCTCTTCCACACCGTCGATCACGTCGAAGGTTTTCTCCAGGAAGGCTTCGACTCGCTCGACGCGTTCCTCAGCCATATGTGGGCCGTCACGCTGATCGGCGCACCCAAAAAAGCGGCTTCCATCGCGATCGAAGCACACGAAAAGAGTGCGCGCGGCTGGTATGGCGGCGCCGTGGGCATGTTGATGCTCAACGGCGATATCAACACCGGCATCGCGATCCGAACCACCTATTTGCGGGACGGCTATGCGACCTATCCGGCGGGCGCGACCCTGCTCTACGACTCCGATCCGGCTTCCGAGGAGCGCGAGACACGCCTGAAGGCAAACAGTTTCTTCCGCCTTCTGGGACCGCCTCCCGCCGAACCCGAAGCGCCCCGGAAGACCGGGCAACTCCACCTGAAAATGCTGCTGGTGGACAACGACGACTGCTTCATCCACACGCTCTCGAACTATGCGCGCCAGGTGGGAGCGGAGGTCGTCACCTATCGCGCTGGCGTTCCGTTCGAAATCATCGACAAACTGCACCCGGATCTGATTCTGATCTCACCCGGCCCAGGGCGCCCGGAGGATTTTGCCGTACCGCAACTGGTGAAACATGCGGCGCACGCCGGGATCCCGGTGTTCGGCGTCTGCCTCGGCCTGCAGGGCATAGTCGAGGCGTTCGGCGGAGAACTCGGCGTTCTCCCGTATCCGATGCACGGAAAACCGTCGAAGGTCCGGCACCACGGCGCCGGCGTCTTCGAGGGATTGCCCGAAGAGATCGAAGTCGGCCGCTATCACTCGCTCTATGCCATCCCCGAGCGCTTGCCGGCCGCCCTCGAGGTCACGGCGCAAAGCGACGACGGCGTCATCATGGGCATCCGTCACCGGGAATTGCCGATTGAAGCCGTGCAGTTTCATCCCGAATCGATCCTTTCGGCGCGCGACGAGACGGGCCTGAAGATCATGCGCAACGCGCTCCGGCTGGCGGCGCAGGCGAAAAAACTGGCGCCGGTAAGCGCCTGAAGACCCGCGCATTCCGGCTGGGGCCGGTCCTGCGACAGAAGTCTTACAATTCACAATTTCAAAGCCTGTTAGCCTCGAATTGCATGCCGATCACTCGAGAGCGGGCCGAAGCAGTCGTCCTGCCTGCGCGCAAGAGAAAAGTTAACTGGTCAACCGGTGTTGTTATGGGGCTGTTCCATGTCGGAGCCATAGCGGCTCTGTTCATGTTCAGCTGGCGCGTTTTCGCCGAAACCGTATTCCTCTATTGGATGGCGACGGGTTTGGGGATCAGTCTCGGGTATCATCGCCTGCATACGCACCGTTCTTACCGCATTCCGCTCTGGCTCGAATACTTCTTCGCGGTCTGCGGAACGCTGAATCTCGAAGGCGGACCGATTTTCTGGGTCGCCACGCACCGCCTGCACCACCAGAAGTCCGATCAGCCCGGCGATCCCCACTCACCCCGCGATGGCGGCTGGTGGGCGCATATTCTCTGGATTATTTTCGGCGAAGTGCACCACAACAATACGAAAGTGATGGCCAAGTACGCCCCGGACCTTGCGAAGCACCGCTTCTATCTGTGGCTCAACGATTACCACTGGGTGCCGATGCTGGTCCTCTCGCCGATTCTGTACCTGATCGGCGGACTGCCGCTGCTGCTGTGGGGCATCTTCTTCCGCGTCGTGTTCGGTCTCCATGCCACCTGGCTGGTCAATTCGGCTGCCCACATGTGGGGCCGCCGCCGGTTCAATACGCGTGACGATTCCCGCAACAACTGGTGGGTCGCGCTGATCACCTTCGGTGAAGGCTGGCACAACAATCACCACGCGCATCCGACGTCGGCGCGCCACGGCCTTGCCTGGTACGAGTTCGATCCGTCCTGGATCCTGCTCAGCGTGATGAAGTTCTTCGGGCTCGCGTCCGGAGTCAAAGTAGCGAAAATCGAGTCCGCGCTCGCCGAGCGCGAAGCGGCCTGAAGCGCGCCGCGGGCTGAACGGTCCGCGGCATCTCGTAATCTGAAATCATGGTGGGCATCGGCCGGAAACGATCGATCGCGTTCTTTATCGCGCTCGGCGCCGGCCTTATTGTCCTTGCGATTCTCCTCTACGTTGGCTGGGTCATTCTCGACTGGCGAGCCGGCATCCGTCTCTTTCTTGGCATTCTCCTGCTCGCGATCATCATCGCGGGCGTAGTTCTCAACACCACCTTTCTTGTGCGCGAAATTCGCCGAAACGAGCAGCACGATGCGTTTATCAACGCCGTAACTCACGAACTCAAGACGCCCATCGCGTCGATCCGGCTCTACGTCGAAACGCTGCAGAGCCGCTCGGTCGATGAAGCCAAACGCAGGGAGTTCTACCGCATCATCCTGCAGGACAGCGATCGCCTGCTCTCCACCATCGAACAGATCCTGCGCACCGGCAGAATCGGTTCCAGCCGCAGACCGGCGCACGTCTCCCCGGTCAACCTGTCGGAAGTCGTCTCGGAGACCGTGGAGCGGGCGCGCGTTCTGCACCACGTGCCGCCCGAAGCCATTCAGTACATGCCGGAGACGCCGCTGACGATCGCCGGCGACCTCGACGAAGTCCGCGCCGCGGTGTCGAACCTTCTCGACAACGCCATCAAGTACTCCGGCAACAACGCCCGCGTGATGGTCTCGACCACCCGGGACGATGAACGCTTCGCCTCCGTCCGCGTCACCGATAATGGCCCCGGAATCCCCGGCTCGGAGCTGAAACGAATCTTCCGGCGCTTTTATCGGATGAATGGACCCCTGGCCACCCGCGTGAAAGGTACCGGCCTGGGTCTGTATATCGTGCGTACCGTCGCCCGCCGCCATGGTGGGCGAGCCTGGGCCGAGAGCCCGGGTCCGGGTCGCGGGAGCACCTTTATCGTGCAGTTCCCTCTTGAGAGATGAAACGCGTACTGGTGGTCGAAGATGAGCAGCACCTGGCGGAGGGACTCCGCTTCAACCTCGAGCAGGAAGGTTACGAAGTCGAAGTCGTCGACACCGGCGAAGCCGCGCTGGAAAGGCTGACGGGACCGTCACGCGAAGAGTTCGATGTGGTCGTGCTGGACGTGATGTTGCCCGGCAAGGACGGTTTTACCGTTGTATCCGAAATGCGGCAGGCGCGCCAGTTCGTGCCGACGCTCATCCTCACCGCGCGCGGCCATTCCAACGATGTCCTTCTGGGATTCGCCGCCGGAGCCGATGACTACCTCGTCAAACCATTTGAACTCGACATTCTGATCGCGCGTATACGCGGACTGCTGCGGCGCCGGGACTGGCTGCGGCCCCCCGCCGAAGAACCTCCGGAAGAGCCGCAAAACGTATTCCGCTTCGGCGACAAGTCCGTGCACTTCGATCTCCTCGAACTGCACGTCCGCGATCAGGTCTTTCCCCTGACCCTGATGGAAATGAACGTTCTCCGTTATCTGATCGGGCACGCGGGACGGCCCGTATCGCGCGGAGCCATGCTCGAGGAAGTCTGGGGCTTGCGGGAAGACACGGATACCCGCGCCCTCGATAACTTCATCGTCCGCCTGCGGCGTTACATCGAAGACAACCCCGCAAAACCGGCGCATCTGCTGACCGTGCGCGGCGTGGGCTATCGATTCGAAGCTTTCCCGCCGAAACCGGAATAATACGCCTTCAGAATCAGCACACTGCTCGAGCCGTGCGTGATTCCGCCGTTCATCACCTGGCGGACGGCTTCTTCCAGAGGCATGCGCAGAACCTCCATCACCTCCGCCTCTTCCGGATCGCGTTCCACGCGCCGCAACCCGCGCGCCACGAACAGGTAGTTCGGGCAGGAGAGCATGCTCGTGAACGGATCGACGAAGCCCATCGGAATCCACTCGTCGGCCTCGAGCCCCGCCTCTTCCCGAAGTTCCCGACGCGCGGCCTCGACGGGGTCTTCCCCCGGCTCGATTCCGCCCGCGACGGTCTCGAGGGAGGGCCGGTCCACTGCGTACTTCCACTCCCGAACCAGCCAGACATCGCCGTTGTCTTCGATCGCGAGGGTGCTGGCGCCGGGCTTGATTTCGACGTACTCGAAAGTTGTCTCGGTCCCCCGCGGCAGCACGACCGCGTGTTCCGCGAGTCGCACCAGTCGCCCTTCGTGAACCAGACGCGACGAAATCCGCCGGATGGGATTTTCCATAACCTCAGATTCCCACGATGCTCCCATCGGGCAGATAATGGATCCCGATGATTCGACTCTGCGTTGCGCTCCTGCTCTCGTCGATCGCGCTGGCAGCCCCGGCCGGCAGCGGTGAACCCTACCGGATGAAAGGGACGGCAATCTACCTCTGGCCCCATGGCGCGCCCGGATCCGAGGGAAAGACTGCGCCCGAGCGGTGGATCAGCACTGCCCCTCCGGGTCAGAAACCGGATCCATACCATCGCGTCACCGACATCAACAATCCCTCCATCACGCCGTTTCTCGCGCCTGAAGGGAAAGCGAATGGCGCGGCGTTCATCATTGCGCCCGGCGGCGGCCATCGCTATCTCGTGGTGGATCTGGAAGGCGACATGGTGGCGAAGAAGCTCAACGAGATGGGCGTGGCTGGCTTCGTTTTGAAAAGCCGTCTCGCGAAGGCGGAGGGGTCCAGTTACAGAGCCGACGTCGAATCGCTGGCCGATGTTCAGCGCGCGATCCGCCTCGTGCGCAGCCGGGCGAAAGAGTGGGGCCTCGATCCAGGCCGGATCGGCGTCATGGGATTCTCCGCCGGCGGACAACTCGCCGCGCTCGCCGAGAACCGGTTTGACGCGGGAAATCCCGAGGCGTCCGATCCCGTCGATCGCCTCAGTTCCAGGCCCGATTTCGTCGTGCTGGCATACCCGGGTCTTGCCTCGCAGAACATCCCCATCGCCAAAGAGGTTCCGCCAACGTTCATGTTCGTCAACAATGACGACAACCTGTCCGCCGGCAGCGCACAATATTACCTGTCGCTCAAAAAGGCAGGCGTGGACACGGAGTTGCACGTCTTCCGCAGAGGCGGGCATGGAGTGGGAGCCACCGGAAGAGATCCCGTGGAGTTCAGGAAGTTATCGGTCTCGCGCTGGCCCGACCTCCTGCAGGCGTGGATGGCCGATCTTGGTTTCCTCCGGCGCTGACAGGATCAGCGAAGCGGTAAATCCCAGCGCTGCCGCGAAGGAAAGCCACAGCCCCGGAATTGCCCGGTTCGAACTGATGTGAATCAGCCACGTGCAGATGGCCGGCGTGAACCCTCCGAAAATCGCTGTGGCGGCGCTGTAAGCGAGCGAGAACCCAGCCGTCCGGACTTCCACCGGCATCACTTCCGTCAGGTACGCGACCATGGCGCCGTTATAGCTGGCATAGAACGCCGAGAACCATAGCTCCACCGCCAGCAGTTTGCCGAAGGACGGCGCCGCCGTCAGCCACAGCATGGCCGGATACGCCGTGAGCAAAGCGAGTCCGGTGCAGACCAGAAGCATCGGCCGGCGGCCCGTCCGGTCCGAGAGCGCTCCCATCGCCGGCAGCAGAACGAAGTTCGATGCCCCGACGCACAGAGTCACGATCAGATTGTCGATGCTCGCCAGATGCAGCGCCGTGCTTCCGAATGTGGGCGTATACGCCGTGACCATGTAGAACGTGACCGTGGTCATGGTGGCAAGCATCATCCCGAGCGCCACGAGTCGCCAGTTGGCGGCCAGCGTTCGCAGGATTGCCCGTGTGTCCGGATGTTTCCGGCGCGCCAGGAACTCCTCGGTCTCCGGCAGCGTTCGCCGCATCCGGTAAACGAACGGGATCAGCGCGCAACCGGCCAGCAGCGGAATACGCCAGCCCCACGCGGCCATGCTGGCGGGCGACAGAGTCGCGCTGAGAACGATGCCGAACGTCGCGGCCAGCATCACGGCGGGCTGCTGGCTCGCGGATTGCCAGCTCACGAAGAATCCCTTGCGCCCGGGCGTCGCAATCTCGGAAAGATAGACGGAGACGCCTCCCAGTTCGACACCGGCGGAGAAGCCCTGCACCAGACGCCCTGCGACGACCAGAAGCGGGGCGAGCAGCCCGATGCTGGCATACGACGGCGTGATGGCGATGGAAAGCGTTCCGAGCGCCATCAGCGCCAGCGTCACGATGAGGCCCTTGCGCCGGCCCTCCCGATCGATCCACGAGCCCAGTAAAATCGCGCCGATCGGCCGCATCAGAAAGCCGGCTCCGAACGTCGCGAGCGAATACATCAGAGACAGGAAATCGTTGCCCGCGGGGAAGAACGTTCTGCCGATGGCCGTCGCGTAATAGCCGAAGACCATGAAGTCGTACATTTCGAGAAAATTGCCAACCGCCACGCGAGCAATGTCCCAGCGCTTCCCGACCGAACTCATACGCCTCCACGTTAACCCCACCTGTATGCTCGTACCAATGTCATCGCCTGCCCTGCTGAGCGCGACCGCGATGTCTCGCCTGATCCGCGACGGTCAACTCTCCGCCCGCGAACTGCTGGAAGCGCACCTCGAACGCATCGACCGGCTCAACCCGAAACTGAACGCGATCGTCACGCTGGACGTTGACAGGGCGCGGCGCAATGCAGCGACCGCCGATGAAGCGCAGGCGCGCGGCGAAGCGCTCGGACCGCTTCACGGCTTGCCCGTGGCCCACAAAGACCTGCAGCCCGTGAAGGGCATGCGCACGACTTTCGGCTCGCGCATCTTTCAGGACTTCATCCCCGAAGAGGATTCGCTTCTCGTCGGCAGAATTCGTAAAGCCGGAGCCATCGCGATCGGCAAGACGAACACACCGGAATTCGGCGCGGGCTCCCAGACATACAACGATGTTTTCGGTACAACCCTGAATCCGTGGGATCCCGCCAAAACATGCGGCGGCAGCAGCGGAGGCGCCGCAGTCGCGCTCGCCACCCGAATGCTGGCGCTCGCCGACGGCAGCGATCTCGGCGGGTCGCTTCGTAATCCCGCCAGTTTCTGCGGTGTCGTCGGGCTGCGGCCTTCCCCCGGACGCGTGCCCGCGTGGCCCGTTCCGATGGCCTGGTCGCCGCTGAGCGTCGAAGGCCCGATGGCCCGCACGGTCGCCGATCTCGCATTGTTCCTCTCCGCGATTGCCGGCCCCGATCCGCGAGCCCCTCTTTCGCTCGACTCCCCCGGCGAGGGGTTTGCGGCCCCTCTCGGACGTGATTTCAAAGGGGGACGAGTCGCGTGGTGGAAAGATCTCGGCGGCATTCCGGTTGCGCGCGAAGTCAGAGAGATCACGAATGCGCAGCGCGCCCGCTTCGAAGCGCTCGGCTGCATCGTGGAAGAGGCCGAGCCCGATTTCGAGGGCGCTGACACCGCTTTCCGCGCCCTGCGATTCCACGCGACCGGCCTCCGCCTCGGGAATCATCGGAAAGAGCATCCGCACTGGATCAAAGACACGCTGCTCTGGGAACTCGAGCAGGCCGATCGTCTCACCGCGGGCGACATTGGCGCTGCAACCCTGAAACAGACCGAAATCTTCCACCGCATGCGCCGCTTCATGGAACGGTACGACTTCTTCGTCCTTCCCGTCAGTCAGGTACCCCCCTTCGATGTGACGCAACACTACCCGGCTGAAATCGACGGCGTCAAAATGGAAACCTACATCGACTGGATGAAATCCTGTTACTACATCTCGATGACGGCGTGTCCGGCGTTATCTGTGCCGTGCGGATTCACCGGGGACGGCCTCCCGATCGGAATCCAGATCGTCGGCCGCCATCGGGATGATTGGGGTCTGCTGCAGATGGGCCATGCATTCGAACAGACCACGACCATCGACAAGGAGTTGCCGTGACGGCGAAAACCATATTCCTCTTTATGACCATGCTGGGCGTCTCGCACGGCGCGGACTCCTGGGTGGCTTGCTGGACCGCGTCTCCGCACGGACCTTATCCCGCCGGCAATGCCGTCGCGCAACCGGACCTTCATGCGGTTTTCCCGGGCGGCGGCGCCACCGATCAGACGTTTCGTCTCATCGTCAGGCCGGACATCCCCGGTCAGCGCATCCGCCTGCGTTTCTCGAATGTATTCGGATCGCAGCCGGTCACGTTTGACGAGGTCTACGCCGGGATTCACGCCACTGCGGGGAGCCTCGTACCGGGTTCCAATCGGGCTGTTCGCTTCCGTGACGGGAAACAGTCAATCACCATCGAGCCGGGCAAGGTCGCCTACTCTGATCCGGTCGACCTGTCATACCCGGCCTTCTCGAAGCTCGCGGTCAGCTTCCATATCGCCGGAGACTCCGGCCCCATGACGTGGCACGCAAAAGCGATGACCACTTCGTATCTGTCGCCGCCTCACAGCGGCGCCCATGGCCGGGAAGAATCCAGCCAGTCCTTTCCGTTCACGACAACGTCGTGGTACTTCCTCGATGCCGTGGAAGTGATGGCCCCCGAGGGAACGAAGGTTGTCGCCGCATTCGGCGACTCCATCACCGACGGCACAAATTCGACTCTCAACGGAGACGACCGCTGGCCCGACTTTCTGTCGCAACGCGCGCACGCGCTCTACGGCGATCGCGTCTCCATCGTCAATGCAGGCATCGGAGGCAATCGGGTGATCGGCCCCGAGGTTTACGACAAAACGAAGCCAATCGGCGGAGGACCATCCGCGCTCGAACGGCTGGATCGCGATGTCCTCAGTCTGCCGGGGATCAGAACCGTCGTGTGGCTGGAAGGACTCAACGATCTCGGCTCCGCCGGCGCTTCAGCCGAAGCGGTGATCGATGGTTTCAGGAAGGGCGTCGCCCGACTTCACGAGCGAGGAATCCGGGTCATCGGCGCCACCATCACGTCGAGCCTGAAAAGCACGGCGACGCATGGAACCCCGCAAGTGGACGACAAGCGTAAGCGGATCAACGAATTCATCCGGCACGGAGGCGTGTTCGACGGCGTGGCCGACTTCGATGCCGCGACGCTCGACCCGGCCACCGGCGCTCTCCGACCCGAATTCAAACCGAGCAGTTCCGTGGGTGGACCGGGCGACGGTCTCCATCCGAATCGGGCGGGTTATCAGGCGATGGCCGGTTCGATCGACATCAAAGGCCTGCTCTGAGCCGACGCTGCTGAGGTCTGCTCTACTGCGGAGGGGCTGGCGGCGGAGGTGGAGGTGGTGGCGCGGGCGGCGGCGTGTTGCTGCCTTTGCCATTGTTACCATCCGCCGGTCCCCCTGTGCTGCCGCCCGTGCCGCCGCGGGCAACACCCGCCGAATTGCGCGCATTGATGGCGACCTGATAAAACGCGTCGGAGGCCGCGCGGACCGCCCTTTGCAGCAGGCCGCCCTTGTCGAAGAGCGCCTTTCCGATGGGTTCGTTTTTGAAGACGCGGACGTAGTCCCCCGGATTCAGGACACGAACGGGTCCGGGCCGGAGAAGATGCCGAACCTCGACGACGCCTTCCTCATCTTCCACCAGAGTCGTGTCGGACTGATCCTCGACTTCGACCACGAAAATCGTGCCCCGGACCGAAATCACCGCGCTCGGCGTATGAACTTTGTTGTTATTGGGAAGCCCGCCGAAATGCTCGATCTGAACCCGGACTTTCCCCAGGAACACTTCCAGCAGATCTTTCCAGTCGCCGCGATTCGCGCGGAACACAACGCGGGAATTGGGAAAAACTTCGAACTTACTGCCGTCCGCAACCTGGAAAACGCCCCAGCCGTCAGGACCGGTCACGATAACTTCTTGTGGCTTCACGGTAGAACCGGTGTTCAAAGCCCAGGCGTAGCCGCTCCGCACCACCGAAATCTGCCCGGTGAAAGTGAGAAGTTTCGCGGCGCCATCCGCATCCGGTAACGCAACCTGGGCGCGAACTGGCTGCATCGCAACAAGTGCGACCAGCGATAAGGCAGTTCGTAACATTGGCCTCAAATGTGCCACCGAAGCACACCCAGAATACCATTCCAAAGACATGAAAGTTTCGGGCCAAACTATTTTTAATCTGTAAGTTGCGTCGCATCAAGCGAATGCGTAGTGAAACTTTTGAAACATGCGGTAGAATTGAGACACGTCGATGTGTCGGCAGGAAACAGGGGTGCGCCTTCAGCGTGCGGCATTACCGGTAGTCATGTTCCTGGTGGCGTCGTCTGCCCAGGCTCAAAGTGGGGCGGACTCCGCGCTGACGTGGAAGCAGGTCGCCGGCACGACAATCAACGAAAGTCTCGCGAGCGTCGCCACCGGCCCCGTTCGATCCGTCTGGTACGCCGCCGAAGGAAAACGTCTACTCGCCGAGACGGCATCCAGCCGGGTTTTTGAAACGACGGACTTCGAACACTGGCGTCTGAATACCACCGACGTCGCTCCGGCTCCGGTGGCACTGACCTCGACGCCGTTCCTGCCCGAATCCGGAGCGAAAGTCCAGGCCGCCGGAACACGGCTCTATGCGGCTGGCCACGACAACATTTATGCGTCGGACGACAACGGACGAACCTGGCTGAACCTCACGGGATACAACGATCGGTCGATCGTGGGCGGCGGCTTTTCGGCTCTTGCCGTTTCTCCGGCAAATTCGTCGGAGATTACCGCGGCCAACGAATCCGGCGTCTGGCGTTCGCTCGACGGCGGCCTTTCCTGGCGCGGCCTGAATGATGGTCTTCCCGATCTGCCGGCTCGCAAACTGATCGGCCGGCGCACGCTGGCGCTCGCTGATTCGACGCTCGTCACGTTCGATTCTGGCATCTGGACACCCGTATCCGGAACAACAGACCCGGAATTGACCCTCCGCCTGACCACTGCGGCCCGCTCCGGATGGCAGTTCAACGCGATTACCCAGTCCGGGGCTGTTGTTTACGGAGGAACTTCCGACGGAAGGTTGCTGGTGTCGCGCGACAACGGAGCAGGCTGGACCGAAGCGCCGCGCATCGCAACCGCGCCGATCAACCGCATCTGGGTAGATCCAGAGCGTCCTGACTCGGCTCTCGCCGCGTCGGGCGTGAGGCTGTTTCGAACCGTCAACGGCGGACAGTTCTGGATGGATGTCACCGGTGCGTTGCCGCCATCGGCAATCCACGGCATGGCTGCCGACCGCTCTGCTGGCGTGGTTTATGTTGCGACCGACCGGGGCGTTTTCTCAGGCCGCCTGTCACTCAACGATGCCGGACCCGCGGCGTCCAACTGGACATCCCTTTCCCGCGATCTGCCTGCGGCGGCGGCATGGGACGTCCGGCTGAATGCGGACAACACGCTCACGGTCGCTCTCGACGGCTACGGCGTATTCGAAACGGCCGTTCCGCATCGCGGCCGGTCGGTGAGAGTCGTCAACGGCGCCGATATGAGCGACCGCGCCGCCGCTCCCGGGTCTTTGATCAGCGTGCTGGGTGCGAATGTTCGGCAGGGCGTAAACGGCAACGCAAACTACCCGGTGATCGCGGCTTCGGACCAGAGTTCGCAGTTGCAGGTGCCTTTTGAAGCGGCTCCGGGCGTGTTCCAGATTTCTCTCGAAGGCGCGACGGACCGCTGGACCGTACCGCTCACCGTCAAAGACGCGTCACCGGCTATCTTTGTGGACGGCGAAGGCTCGCCGCTGATTCTCGATGCTTCGAGCGGCCTCGTGGTCGACCCGAAAATTGCGGTCCATGCAGGATCCACGGTGCAGATTCTGGCGACCGGCCTCGGGAAAGTAACGCCCGACTGGCCGACGGGAGTGGCCGCGCCGCTCGATTCGCCCCCCGCCGTCCGTGGCGCCGTAACGGCATATCTGGACGGCACGCCGGTGCAGGTCACGCGCGCAACTCTGGCCCCGGGATACGTCGGCTATTACATCGTTGAACTGCAGATCCCGTCCATCGTGAATCGTGGGACCGGCGAATTGCGCCTCGTCATGAACGGCGAGGAAAGTAATCGCGTGAAGCTGTACGTCGACCCCGACCCTGCTCCCTGACCGCCCTCGTTCAGTGCTTTGACGCCGGAGGATGAAGCTCATACTCCTTTGGCGGCTCGGCGCCCATCAGATAACGAACGAAATAATCCCACCGTCTCCGCACCATATAAGGCTCGTTGCCGAATCCGTGCCCGCGGTTCGGCAGCATAATCAGATCGAAATCCTTGTTCGCTTTGATCAGTTCGTTCACGACCAGCAGCGTGTTGTAGGGAGGAACGTTGTTGTCCATCGTTCCGTGCGCGAGCAGCAGATGTCCCTTGAGGTTTTTCGCGAGACTCTCGTTCGCCTGATCGTCGTAGTTCGTGGTCCCGTCGCTGTTCTTTTTGAGCAATCCCTGGTAGCGCTCGCCCCAGTCGTCTTCGTAATCGCGATTGTCGTGATTGCCCGCCTCGGAAATACCGACCTTGAAGAAATCGGGATACCGGAACATCGCGTCCGCCGCGGCGAACCCGCCGCCCGAGTGGCCGTAAATTCCCGCGCGGTCAATATCGATGTACGGATAACGCTGCGCCAGTTGCTTCATGCCCGCAATCTGATCCGGCAGCGTGTTGT
>DASZUZ010000520.1:0-1831 GCA_035547415.1 Bryobacteraceae bacterium
GTTACCGTAGCGATGTCGCGGATGTAGATGGGTTTGTCGTTTGCGACCCCGGCGACCACGTCGCGAACATCGTCGGCGCAGGAGAGAAACTGCCCGGTCTCCACCAGATACTCCTGATTCCCGCTGGCGAATGAGCCTGAAGACAAGCGGCGGTTCGAACCGCCGAGCGCTCCCACGACCTGCAAGGGAGAAAGGTTGTAAGCCGCAAGGCGGGGCTGATCGAGCGTAATGCGAACTTCGCGCCGCTGCCCTCCGATCAACGCAACGGCGGAGACGTCGGGGGTCTGCTTGACAGCATCATCCACCTGGGCCGCAATCCGGCGTAGTTCGAAATCTCCATAGCGCCGGCTCCAGAAGGTCAGGGCCAGGATGGGCACGTCGTCAATTGACCGGGGTTTTACGAGCGGCGGGGAAGCACCGGGAGGAATCAGATCCATGTTGGCCGATAACTTCTGATTCAGCCGCACGATACTCTTCTCTTCGTCCTGACCGACCAGAAACCGGACAATCGCCATCGACATCCCGGGACTGGAGGTCGAGTAGATATACTCCACGCCCGGGATTTCCCAGAGCAGCTTCTCCATGGGTTTGGTGACGCGCTCCTCCACCTCGCGAGCCGAAGCGCCGGGCATCCGGACTGAAACATCCACCATCGGAACGACAATCTGGGGCTCTTCCTCGCGCGGCAGCTTCCACACCGCGAACAAGCCAAGCAAAACCGACCCGGCGATCACGAGAGGGGTGAGCCGGGAATCGATCCAGCCTCTGGCCAGTTTGCCCGCGACGCCGAGTTTACGTTCGATGCTCATGGCCTGATCTCGGCGCGGGCCCCGTCAGAGAGGTCCTGTGGAACGGGGAAGACGATCCGGTCGCCCGGATTCAGGCCGGAGAGCACCTCCACCTGATCGTTCGTCTTCTCCCCGACCGTGATAAGGCGCGTTCGCGCGATGCCATTATCAACTACAAAAACGGACTGCAACTGGCCTCGCTCCCGCACGGCGTTCGCGGGAATTGCCAATAACGAGCGGTCCCCGACCTGGAACGTCGCACGGCCGAACATTCCGGAGCGTAGTCCTGGAGTCGCAGGAAGGTTGATCTTTACAGTGGAAGCGCGTGAGTCCGCATCGACCTCCGGAACGATCTCCGAAACCCGCGCATTCAGCGATCGATTGAGGCCTTCGATCGTTACCGAAACCGGCTGGCCGACACGAATCGTGGACAGCCTCGATTCCCCGACCGACGCTTCCAGCCGGTAACCATCGCGCTCGATCGTGAGCAGTGGCGTTCCAGGCGCGGCGAGATTACCGGGATCCACTGACTTCGCGGTCACGAGTCCCGCAAAGGGCGCCTGAATTTCGGCATAGCTTCGCGTCACCTGCGCCGCGCGCACTTCCTGTTCCGCCTGCGCCAGCTTCGAGTCGAACTGAGCGCGCCGGGCGCGCGCCATCTCGTAAGCCGCCTGGGCCGCTTTGAGTTTCGCGGACGCCTCATCGAACTCCTGATCGGAAATCGACTTCCTGTTGTAGAGTTCGCTCATGCGTCGGAAGGTCACCTGAGCCAGGTCCACGTTGGCCTTCGCGGCTGCGACGCCGCTTTCGGCTTCGGGGATGCCGCCGCGAATCTCGTCGCGGGCAGCGACCGCGCGATTCGAACTCGCGTCGAGATCACGCGTGTCAAGCGAGATGAGCACCTGACCTTCACGCACGCGATCGCCCACCTGCACTTTCACCTCGCGGACGTAACCCATCCACTTCGCCGCGATGACGGCAGAAGAACGGGCACGTACCGTTCCTGTCGCTTCGTAGCCCGAGGGGATCCGCTGGAGCGAAGC